>JAFSWB010000057.1 GCA_017444735.1 Clostridia bacterium
ACGCTTTCGATAAAGTTTGTTGAACTTTGTACATTCCGTCCCTTCGGGACGGAGGGATTCGCTCTCGCTCCCGCGGGTCAATTTTCGCAAAAATACGAAAATTGACGGTCGCTCGGTCAGGGCGCGGGAAAACAATCCCCCGGATTGTTTTCTTACACGCGCCCGTTCGAATCCCTTCCATAATTCCGCTGAAAAAAAGCACCCCGAAGGGTGCTTTTTCAGCGGAATAGGGATTCGAACCCCAACAAACAGAGTCAGAGTCTGTCGTGCTACCGTTACACAATTCCGCTGTGCAAATGGAATTATAACAAATATGCCCCGCTTTGTCAATACTTATAACTAATTTTTTTCGGGGAGCGCGAAAGGCAGATTTTTCCGCGCGAAAACCGGCCGTCCGCGGGGATAATAACGGTGAAAACGAATGTGAAACGGGAGACAACGATATGAAAACGAAACGATTCGCGGCGCTTCTTGCCGCCGCGCTGCTCACCCTCTGCGCCGCGCCCGCGTCCGCGGAGACTTACACCGTCGTGAGCGGAGACTCGCTCTGGAAAATTTCGAGAAGGTACGAGATCGGACTCTCGGAGATAATCGACGCCAATCCGCAGATCAAAAATCCGTCGCTGATCTTTCCCGGCGACCGGGTGAATATCCCGACGCGCCCCTCGCTCGAAAGCGAGGAGGACGAGGTCATCGCCATCGTCAACAGGGAGAGAGCGAAATACGGCCTCTCGCCCCTCAAAAAGAACTGGGAGCTCTGCCGCGTCGCGCGGTATAAATCGGAAGATATGATAAGGAACGGCTATTTTGCGCACAATTCGCCGACGTACGGCTCGCCGTTCGATATGATGGAGTCCTTCGGGCTCCGGTTCACCGCGGCGGCGGAAAATATCGCCTACGGTCAGCGGACGCCGGCGGAGGTTATGAACGCGTGGATGAACTCGCCCGGACACCGGTCGAATATCCTGAGCGGGAACGTCTCCGAGATCGGGGTCGGCGCCGCGCGCAAGCCGAACGGAGTCATTTACTGGACGCAGATGTTCATCCGTCCCGCGAAGTGACCGCTTCAGCTGCCTTCGGGCGGCTTTTTTTCTCTTGCCCGGTTTTGTCCCGTATGATATAATAACGTACGGGACAAATTCAACTCAAAACGCGGGAGGAATCAATGAAGCTGAAAATCATCGCCCTAATCCTCGCGTGCGTCACCGTCGCCGCGATGATCGCCTCGTGCGGCGGCAAGGGGAACGACGCGCCGAAAGAGGAAGCGACCTCGTCAAACGCCGCGGAGACCGAAACGGAGAAGAACGGAGAGGACATCTCCGCTTCCGATGAGGAGATCAACGGGATCAAGAACTACGTCAATGAGCTCGCCGGAAAGATAAACGTGACCGGATCTACGTTCACGTGGTTCGGCCCGAACAACGTCGGCGTCAACGCCCCCGAAAAATCAGAGGAGACCGGAGACATCCTGAGCGACGCGGTCTATTACCGCCAGAGAGACATTGAGGATATCTACGGCGTCAAGTGGGAAAACCTCTGGGGCGAGCACGGCGAAGACGTGGCGACAAAGGTCATCAACGAAGTCATGGCGGCGGGTCAGTCCTACGACCTCGTCTACGGCTCCGTCCGCTCCGCCGGAACGCCCATGCTCAACGCGGGCGTTCTCAGCACGACGAACGACCTCGAGTACGTCGACCTCGATCAGAGGTGGTGGGTCGCCTCTCTCCGCGACACGTTCTCGATCAGGGGAAATCTTTATTTCCTCATCGGTCCGATCGTCGTCAACAGCTACACCGACACGAACATAATCATCTTCAACAAAAAAGTGACCTCGATGTTCGGGATCGACGACACCCTCATCTACGACACGGTCAAGGAGGGAAAGTGGACGATCGACAAGATGTTCGAGATCGCCTCCGTAATTCCCGAAAACGTATCCGGGAGCGGGGTTTACCGTTATATCACTCCGTGCGGATTCCCGTTCCTCTTCAGCTCGGGGATGACGCTGACGAAGTTTGACGACGACGGCGTCCCGTATATGGACGACGCTCTTCCGAAGGAATACTCCGACCTCGCCGACAAGCTGAGCGCCGTGTTCAGCGACCCGTCGCAGAGCGCCTTTGAAGACGAGATCAAGAAAGAGGATTATTCGCAAAAGTACGGCTCCGACCCCGAGACGATGTTCGCCGACGACCGCGGCCTGTTCTTCTTCGTCTCGACGGACGCGGCGCGGTATATGCGCGAATACGACGTCACGTTCGGCATCATCCCGATGCCCAAGCAGAACGGCTCGCAGAAAGAATACTACTCCTTCGCCAACTCCTGGGGCGGGAGCGCCGTTTACTTCCCGAAGACGATCAAAAACCGCCCGATGTCCGACGCGATAGCGGAATCGATGGCGGCCCTCTCTCAGATCTACGTCAAGGACGCTTATTACACGAAGCTCCTGAAGAGCCAGGCGATCTTCGATCTCGAATCGAGAGATATGCTCGATATCATCTTCACCAACAAGATCTACGACATGGCGGACCTTTACGCGGGAGGGAATCTCGACAACTGGGGCCCGATGATAATCGCCATAGATCAGGCGATCCGGCTTGACTCGTCCACGTTCGCGTCGAACTACAAGGGAAACGCGAGAGTCGTCAAAATGAATATCAAGATGCTTCTCAAGACGCTCGACCAAGCCGAATAGTCAGTACCCGTCAGCGCATGAAAAAAGCCTCGCCCTGAAAGACGAGGTTTTTTTCTGCGCCGTCACCCCGGCGTGGTCAGTGTCCGACGGTAATATCATTATATGCCCGGCGGCGGGATTGTATACAGTCCGGTCAGTCGTTTTCTTCCGCGAGAGCGGCGCCGATCACGGTGCCGAAGCGCGAATACTCCGGAATGACGAAATTCACTCCGAAAAGCTTGTTGAGCCCCTCGAAGATCTTCCCCGCCAGCTCCATTCCCGACAGATTCCCGGTCAGGACGACGTCGGTCAGGCCGTACGTCCTCGCGGCGAAGATCGAGACCATCCCGATCGTCTCGAAGACCATATTGATTATTCCGAGCGCGATATCGGCCTTTGTCGCGATATCGCTTATCTTTCCGAAGTTCGACGCCGTCGTGTTGTCGGTGAAGCCGGGGATCGTCTCGCTGTTGACGATATCGCCGATCTTGAGATCGACCATTTCGAGCGACCCGTCCTTCGCGAGCTTCTCGATGTGCTCGATCGTGTCCATCCCGAGCATCTTTTTCGACAGACCGACGAGCGTGCCGCCTCCGACGCCCGTGCCGCCGAGGTGGCGGGGCGTCTTCCCCTCCTCCGCGTGAACGATGGCGGTGCCGGTGCCGAGCGACGCGACGATCGCCGTCCTGTAACCGGAGAGATAGAGCCCGCCGAGGCCGATCGCGCGGAATTCCTCGACGCGGGTACACGGCAGATCGTAGATCGGTTTCGTGATGAACGACGAGCCCGCGCCGGTGATCTTGACTTTTTCGATGTCGTCGAGCGTGAGGTCGTTTTCATCGAGGAACTTTCCGAACGCTCCGAACGTCGCCGTCACGGGGTCCGTCGCGCGGACGAAGATCGGCTCGATCAGAGACGAGCGGTCGGTCGATCCGCGGAATCCCACGATCTTCGTCGTGCTTCCGCCGACGTCGATACCGATCACGGTTTTCTTTTTCATAAAGAGGTCTCCTTTCGGATCATTTCCGTTAATACTCAAAAAGCCGTGCCGACCGAATACTCGGCGGCACGGCTCCTTCGTCTTTCTGTCAGTGGAGGATGCAGCGCTCGGTCTCTTTGTCGAAGATGTGGATCCTCGACATATCGAACGCGACGTTGCAGACGTCTCCCGCGCGGGTCTTCGATCTCGGCGAAACTCTCGCGATGAGGTTCGTGTCCTCGGTGGTGAGGTAGAGGTAGATCTCGGCGCCCATAAGCTCGGTGACCTCGACGTCGGCCTCGATGATGGCGTCGGGCATGACCTTGAAGAACTCTTCCTCGTCGTGGATGCACTCGGGACGGATACCGACGACGACTTCCTTGCCTATGTATTCCTGAAGCTCGGGAGCGGACGCCTTGTCAGCCGGAAGCTTCAGCGAGTTGGAACCGAACGTGACGTACGTGCCGCCGTTCTTCTTCTCGAGCGTGCAGGTGATGAAGTTCATCTGCGGCGTGCCGATAAAGCCGGCGACGAAGAGGTTGACGGGCTGATCGTACAGATTCTGAGGGGTGTCGACCTGCTGGATGACGCCGTCCTTCATAACGACGATCCTCGTCGCCATCGTCATAGCCTCGACCTGGTCATGGGTGACGTAAACGAACGTGACGCCGACTCTCTGGTGGATCTTCGTGAGCTCCGTTCTCATGGTGGCGCGGAGCTTGGCGTCGAGGTTTGAAAGCGGCTCGTCAAGAAGGAAGACCTTCGGGTTACGGACGATGGCGCGGCCGAGCGCGACACGCTGTTTCTGACCGCCGGACAGAGCCTTCGGTCTTCTCTCGAGAAGGTGGGAGATGTCGAGGATGCGCGCGGCTTCCTCAACGCGTCTCTTGATCTCTTCCTTCGGCGTCTTGCGGAGCTTGAGTCCGAACGCCATGTTGTCGAACACCGTCATGTGAGGATAAAGAGCGTAGTTCTGGAACACCATCGCGATGTCGCGGTCCTTCGGAGCGACGTCGTTGACGAGTTTATCGCCTATAAAAAGTTCACCCTCGGTGATCTCCTCGAGGCCCGCGATCATACGCAGGGTCGTCGACTTTCCGCAGCCGGAAGGACCGACGAGTATGAGGAACTCCTTATCTTTGATATCAAGGCTGAAGTCGGAAACGGCAGTGACGCCGCCGGGATACTTCTTGTAAATATGCTTGAGTGATAGACTTGCCATCTTATTTCTCCTTAGGAAACTACAAAATCGTATAAATGGGCAGATATAATTGTAACAGAAAAACGCGGATTTTGGAAGTGTACATTTCCCCAAAAATCAGCTTCCGCTTTTGTCTATATTGCACATAGTGTCAAATAAGAGAAAATCGCGTCAGCCCTTCATTGTCAGGCCGATCCGCCCTCTGTTCAGATCGACGGATTTGACCGTGACGTCGACGACGTCGCCGACGCTGAGCACCTCCGACGGATGCTTTATAAACCGGTCGGATATCTCCGAGATGTGGACGAGCCCGTCCTGATGGACGCCGATGTCGACGAACGCGCCGAAGTCGATCACGTTGCGGACCGTTCCGCGGAGCTTCATTCCGACCGTCAGGTCCTCGATCCGGAGCACCTTGTCGCGCAGGACGGGAGCGGGCGCCTCGTCGCGGACGTCGCGCCCCGGCTTTTCAAGCTCGGAGGCTATATATACGAGCGAGGGTTCGCCGCATCCGAGCTCTCCGGCGAGCTTCGCCGCGCCGTAATCCCTGACCTTGCGGAGGAGTCCCGCGGCGGCCCCGCCGCGAAGCGCCTCGTCGGTGATGCCGAATTTTTCGAGCAATCCGCGGGCGGCGCCGTACGACTCGGGATGAACGCCCGTGTTGTCGAGCACGTCGGACGAATCGGGGACGCGAAGGAAGCCCGCCGCCTGCTCGTACGCCTTCTCGCCGAAGCGCGGGACGTTCATAACGTCGGACCGTCTCGCGAAGCCGCCGTGCTCGTCCCTGTATTTGACGATATTCTTCGCCGAGGCGGCGTTGATCCCGGATATATATGAAAGGAGGGAATACGACGCCGTGTTGAGGTCGACCCCGACGGCGTTGACGCAGTCCTCGACGACGCCCGAAAGCGCCTCGTCGAGGCGGGCGGGCTTCATATCGTGCTGATACTGGCCGACTCCTATCGACTTCGGGTCGATTTTGACGAGCTCCGCCAGCGGGTCCTGGAGCCGTCTCGCGATGGAGACCGCGGAGCGCTGCGTGACGTCGAAATCGGGAAATTCCTCCGCGCCGAGCTTCGACGCGGAATAGACGCTCGCCCCCGCCTCGGAGACGATGACGTACTTCGTCTTCCCGCCGATCTCGCGGAGCGTCTCGGCGATGAACATCTCGCTCTCGCCCGACGCGGTCCCGTTTCCGATAGCGACGACGTCGACTCCGAACCGCTCGACGAGGCGCTTCACGACCTTTTTCGATTCCTCGATCCGCTCGTGCGGTTTCGTCGGGTAGATGACGGCGGTCGCGACGACTTTTCCCGTCTCCGTCACGACGGCGAGCTTGCATCCGGTGCGGTATCCGGGGTCGTATCCGAGAACGGTCTTGCCCTTGAGGGGCGCGCTCATCAGGAGGTTTTTGAGGTTGGATGAGAAAAGGCCGATCGCCGATTCGCTCGCCGCGTCGAAGAGATCGTTCCTGATCTCGCGCTCGATCGACGGCGCGATAAGCCGGTCGTAGCTGTCGCAGACGGTGCGGGAAATATACGGAAACGCCGGACTGCCGTGATCGGCGACGACCTCGCCGAGCAGATAATTGAGAACGGCGTCGCGGTCGACGGCGACGGAGACCTTGAGGACGCCCTCCTTCTCGCCGCGGTTGATCGCGAGGACGCGGTGAGCGGGGATCTTTGCGACCCGCTCGGTGTGATCGTAATACTGCTCGTAGACGGGACCGTCCGCCGCTTTTTTCGACTCGATGAAGCCGAAATCGAACGTGATCTTTCTGATCGCCTTTCTGTATTCCGCGGAATCGGAGATCTCCTCGGCGATTATGTCGAGCGCTCCTCCTATCGCCGTCTCCGCGTCAGGGACGCCGATCTCCCCGTTGACGAACGCCTCCGCTTCCTCCGGGATCGACGGAGAATACGACGGCCTCTGCTCGAAAATGAGCCGTGCGAGCGGTTCGAGTCCCCTCTCCTTCGCGACCGACGCCCTCGTCTTTCTCTTCGGACGGAACGGGCGGTAGATGTCGTCGATCTCCGTCACCGTCGAGGCGGCGGCGAGAGCGGCGCGGATCTCGTCCGTCAGCTTGCCCTGCTCGTTTATGAGGTTGAGGACGGACTCGCGCTTCTCCTCGAGCGAGCGCAGATAGGAAAGGCGCTCCGACAGACGGCGGAGCTGTTCGTCGTCGAGTCCTCCGGTAACTTCTTTTCTGTATCGCGCGATGAACGGAACGGTGTTCCCGCCGTCGAGAAGTTCGACGGCGGCGTCGACCTGGCGCTGTCTTATTCCGAGTTCCTCGGACAGTCTTTCATTTACGATCATATCAGTTTCCTTTCTCCGACGCTCTTTTGAGCGCGTCGGTCTCGCCGCGGGTCAGCGGGCGGTATCCGCCCGGTCCGAGCGCGGGGTCGAGCGTAAGCGGTCCGAAGCGGACGCGCCGCAGATACGTCACCTCGCTGCCGGCGCGCGCGAGCATCCGTTTTACCTGGTGATATTTCCCCTCCGTGACGGTGATCGTCCCGGAGAGCCGGTCGGGCGAGGGCGCGATCTTCGCGGGCTTCGCGGTGAAATCGGAGAGGACCGCGCCCTCCTCGATCATTTTTATCCCCTCGTCCGTGAGGGCGGGAGAGCACTCGAAGAAGTATTCCTTTTCGACGTGGCGGCGCGGGGACAGAAGCAGATGGGCAAGCGGTCCGTCGTCGGTGATGAGGAGAAGGCCCTCCGTGTCGGCGTCGAGCCGCCCGCACGGGAACAGTCCCCGCCGGGCGCCGTCCTCTCCGAGGAGGGCGAGAACAGTCCGGCTCCCCTCGGTCGAGCTTATGTACCCCGCCGGTTTGTTGAGCATATAGTAAACGTTCGCGGCGTAGACCGCGGGAACGCCGTCGATCTCGACGGTGTCGCGGTCCGGGTCGACCGCGGCGTCCGGCGAGCGGACGACGGCGCCGTTCACGGCGACGCGCCCGCGGCGTATCGCGCCGGACGCGTCCCGTCTCGAAAGATGAGAAACGGACGCCGTATATTTGTCAAGACGCATTTTCCCATCCTCCCTCCGGTCAGAAAAGGCGCGAGACCACAACGATAACGGCGGCGGAAATAAGAAGGGCGGCGATCGCGCCGCACAGAACGCCGCAGAGATACGATCTCACGAACCGTTCGATAAAATAGTGAGCTCTCATAAGGACACTCCCGTCGGCAATGCTGCGGTTTATCCTTATTTTATATGATTATACCATATTTATTCCCTTCTATCAATCTCGGGAAACGCTTTTCAAAAAATCGGAATTTTGGTATTGACACCCCGCTTTTTTTATGGTATCATATCATGCGCGGGAAAAAGAAGCCCGCGAAACGATAAATACGGCCCGTTGGTCAAGCGGCTAAGACACCGCCCTCTCACGGCGGAAACGGGGGTTCGATTCCCCCACGGGTCAAAAAAGGGACGCTCCGCGTCCCTTTTTTGACCCGTATTGAACGGGGAATCGAACCGGGGCGTGTAAGAAAACAGTCCGGTGGACTGTTTTCCCGCCCCGGCGACCAAGGGAGCGCGAGCTTTTCGAAACGTCGAAAAGCGAGCCCGCGCGACCGCGAACGATTCCCCCGCGCACCGAAGGTGCGCCCTCTTTATTCTTTCAGAAACAAAAACTACCCGCTCCGCGTCCCTTTTTTGACCCGTATTGAAAGGGGAATCGAACGGGCGCGTGTCAGCAAACAGCCCGGTGGGCTGTTTGCCCGCGCCCTGACCGAGCGACCTTAGCGGACAGAATAACGTCTCCGCTCTTTGTTCGATACCGCTGTCCGCCCGAGTTTTGCGCTTCTGCGCAAAACTCCTGAAGTATCCGTTTTTCTTTCGGGAGCGAGAACGATTCCCCCGCGCACCGCAGGTGCGCCCTCTTTATTCTTTCAGTAACAAAAACTACCCGCTCCGCGTCCCTTTTTTGAAACCTTTCCCTCCCTTTCCCTGTCCTTATGTATAGGAGCTCCAAAAAATCAAAACGGAGGATTACCGATTTGACGGACCGTGAAATAATCGACCTCTTCGCCGCGCGATCCGAGCGCGCGATAGAGGAGACGTCTCTGAAATACGGAAAATATCTCTATACGATATCCTTCAATATTTTAAGAGACGCCCGCGACGCGGAGGAGTGCGTCAACGACACGCTCTCCCGTCTCTGGGACGCGATCCCGAAAAGCGAGCCGGAAGCGCTCCGCCCGTTTCTCGGCAGGATCGCCCGCAACGTCGCGCTGAACAGATACGAGCGCGAAACCGCCGCCAAAAGGGGCGGCGGCGAGACGGCGACCCCGATCGACGAGCTTTCGGAATGCGTCTCGGGCGAGGAGACGGACGAGATCGCCCGCATGATGATCCGCGATCTTCTCCGGGAATTCGTCGCCTCGCTCCCCGGGGAAAAGAAGATCATTTTCCTCGCGCGTTACTGGTACGCTTACCCGATCTCCGAGATCGCGAAGAAAACGGGAAAGAATGAAAACACGGTAAAAACGATCCTCTCGCGGACAAGGACAGAACTCGGAAAACTTCTTAAAAGGGAGGGGCTTTACTGATGAAAAACACGGAACTATTTGAACTTCTCGGCGACGTCGACGACAAAACCGTCGATTCCGTTCCCGCGAAACTTGAGATAAGGAAAAGAAACGGTCCGCGTTTCGCGGTGATCGCCGTCGCCGCCGCGCTCGCGGTCGCCGCGGCGGGGATCCTCGCGTGGTCGGTCGCAAAGGGCGCCCCCGGCGCGCCGTCCGACCCGGCCGTCGGCGCGGAGACCGGAACGGCGGCTCATTCGGAAACGGAAAAAAGAGAACCGCTTCCCGGGGCGGACGTCGCGGCCCCGCGCGTATGGCAGGACAAAGGCGCCGCGGGGAGCTATATCACTTTCCCGCTCAGGCCGGGGAGCTTCTACACCTCGATCGAAAGCATACCCGACGAACTCCGCCTCTGCGACGAGGATATCCCCGACACGCTTCCGGTCTTCAAACAAACGGTCGGGACCGGGCAAGGCGGCCTGATGAGACGACTGACGGACGAAGAGCTCGAATCAAACCGCGCTCTGGTTTACGACGTGATCGCGGGAGTATTCGGAGAAGAGACCGCAGAGACGGTCGAAATCACGAAAGATACGACAGCGGATGCCTATCCGGCGTATTTCGGCACGTTTGACGACGGGACCGGACAAACGGTTACGGTTCGGGCGACGTCGTACAGTCTCGGATCGGCGATAATTACGATCGGAGACACGAAAGCCGTCATAAACGGCGGCTCCGCGGGTCTCAGCGAAGAGAACGAGATCGATCCGGACGATCCCGAACGGTCGGTCAGGGAAAATCCGACCGTTCAAAGGGCGCTCGCTTATCTCGGGATCAACTCTCCGGTCTATCTGACGGAAATGCTCGTCGCAAGCGCGACGGATCCCGGGGATCGCAGCGTCGAGCCGTCCTGCTCCGTCTTCGACGGGGACGGCGGACCGTTTACGCTCGAAGGGGGATACGCCCGGATCACGGTCGACCAGATAAGGGCAGAAAAGCTTTACCCGCTCCGCATCTGTATAAGGACGCCTCGGACGGAGTCGGCGGAGTACTTCAAGGCCTTTTCGCTCGCCGACGCGCGCGAAGCGCTTAAAGAGTACCTCGGCGACGGCGCGGACATCTGCGACGTCGACGGCGCGATCGCCGTTCCGGCGTTCGTCAATGATTACTGGGAGTACGGCAGCGATTACACGGGCGACAGAGACGGCGAGGCGTTCCTCGTCCCGGTCTACCGTTTCTACGTCGAGGGCAAAGGCGACCTCGCGGGAAAATATATTTCGGTCGACGTCACCGCGACTTCGTTCGACGCCGGGGAGAGAAATCCGTACGGTCCGTACGGAAGGGATATCAGCCATCAACCGGCGTTTGCGTCATAAGGGTAACAGAAGTTACCCTACAATAAAAAAGGGTTCTTTTGCGAACCCTTTTTTCACTTCGTCGGGCGGCGGGGATTCATATTCCCCGCCCTGTACCCGCAGAGATCGAGCGAAACGAACGAAAAGCCGATCCCCTTGAGTTTTTCCGCGACCTCGGCGCGCACGCCGGGGTCGTTCATTTTTTCAAAATCGCCGTCCTCGAGCTCGATCCGCGCGACGGCGCCGTGACACCGGACGCGCGACTGCCTGAACCCGAGACCGAAAAGAACGTCCTCCGCGCGGCCGATCATCGAGAGCTTTTCTCCCGTTATCTCCTCCCCGTGCGGGATCCTCGTCGCAAGACACGCGTATGACGGCTTGTCCCACGTCGGAAGACCGAGCTTTTCCGAAAGCGCGCGGATCTCCGCCTTCGTGAGTCCGACGGCGCGGAGCGGGCTTATCACGCCGAGCTCCGAAAGCGCCCTCATCCCGGGGCGATAATCGTTCCCGTCGTCGGCGTTTGATCCGTCGGCGACCGACCGGATCCCGTTTTCCGCGGCGACGGCGACGATCCGACGGAAGATCGCCTTTTTGCAGATATAACATCTGTCGGGAGGATTTTCGGAGAAGCCGTCGACGGCGAGAGGGTCGAAGGAAACGACGATCTGTCGTATTCCCTCCGCGCGGCAGAAGCCGCGCGCCTCGCCGAGCTCTCTCTCCGGAAAAGCGGGGTGCTTCACGGTGACGGCGACCGCGCCGCCGCCGAGCGCGTCGCGCGCCGCCCTCAGGAGAAAGGTCGAATCGACCCCCGCGGAATACGCGACGGCGACGCTCCCGAGAGAGGAAAGATATTCTCCGAGCGCGTCGTATTTTCCCGTGAGAGCGCCGTCAATCATCGCCGTCCTCCGCCGCCTTTTTAACGGCTCTGAAGCCGAGTCCGTTTTCTTTCGCGATCCGGGCGACGTCGTCATATTCCGCCTTCTCTCTCACGACTCCGTAACCGCTCGATCTTTTTACCCCGACGGCGCCGAAGCGCGTCGCCTTTTCCCGGGTCTCCCGGTCGAGGACGTATCTGCCGACCTCGCTCTCCCGGACGCCGAGCGTCGTCGTGTGAGCGAAAATCGCCGCGACGACCGCCTCTCTGCGCTCCCGGTCGCATATCGCCGTTATCATCGTCCCGGGTCTTCCCTTTTTCATCCCGACGGGGACGGTGAAAACGTCGCGCGCGCCGGCGGAAAAAAGCATCTCCGCCGCGAACCCGATCTCCTCGCCGGTCATATCGTCGACATTGAACGAAAGCTCGTAAACGCGATCCCGCTTTCCTTCCGCCTCTCCGAGCATCGCGCGGACGCAGTTTGCGGCGGGAAAATCCTTCGTCCCCATTCCGTACCCGATTTTTTCGACCCTGACGACGGGCATATCGCCGAACCGCGTGACGAAACGGCGAAGAAGCGCCGCGCCGGTCGGAGTGCAGAGCTCCCCGTCGATCGCTCCTCCGTACGTCGGCGCGCCGCGCAGGATGTGCGCCGTCGCCGGCGCGGGAACGGGAAGGATCCCGTGCGCGCACCTGACGGTCCCCGCCCCCACGTGGACGGGAGAGGCGACGATCTCGTCGGGCGCGACGCGGTCGATCAGCATACATACCGCCGTGACGTCCGCAAGCGCGTCCATCGTCCCGACCTCGTGAAAATGGATATCCGTGACGGGAACGCCGTGGACGGCGCTCTCCGCCTCGCTTATGAGCGAATAGACGGCGATTATTTCCTTTCTGACCCTTTCGGGAACGTTCAGCCGTTCGTTCACGACGCGGGCGATCTCTTCGGGCGTCCCGTGGTGATGACTGTCCCCCTCCCCTTCGTGGCCGTGGTGATGATGCTCCCCGCCCTCTTCTGCGCCGTTCACCGTCACCCGGACGTGAGTTCCGGCGATCCCGCACTTGACGGACTGCTCCTTCTCGAACCGAACGCCTGGTATTCCGACCGCGTTCAGCTCACGGATAAAGGAATCGGGGTCGGGAAGAAGACCGAGGAGCGCGCCCGCGAGCATATCGCCCGCGGCTCCCATTCCGAGATCGAGATAAAGGACCTTCATTTTCTTACCTCCGAGCGGTTTATCATCCCCGCGAGATACCCCGCGCCGAACCCGTTGTCGATATTGACGACCGAGACGCCGGGCGAGCAGGAATTGAGCATTGAAAGAAGAGCCGACACGCCGCCGAACGACGCTCCGTACCCCACGGAGGTCGGGACGGCGATAACGGGACAGGCGGCGAGGCCGCCGACGACGCTCGCGAGGGCGCCCTCCATTCCCGCGACGGCTATTATGACGGAGGCGCTCATTATTTCATCCGTATGCGCGAGCAGTCTCTGAAGCCCCGCGACGCCGACGTCGTAAAGGCGTTCGGTCGCGTTCCCGTAGAATTCCGCCGTCAGCGCCGCCTCCTCCGCGACCGGGATATCGCTCGTCCCTCCGCAGGCGACGACGACGCGTCCCCGCCCGTCCGGCGCCCTCATCCCGCCGATGACGGCGAGGCGGGCGTCCCTGTGATATTCGATCGGGCGCGCCGCCGAGACCCCGGCGGCTTTTTCCTCCGACAGACGGGTTATCAGGATACGGTCCTGCCCGTTTTTTATCATGGCGTCCGTTATCCCGACGATCTGCTCCGCGGTCTTCCCTTCGCCGTAGACGACCTCGGCGGCGCCCCGCCTCAATTCTCTGTGAAGATCGACCTTCGCGCAGCCGATATCCTCGAAGGGAGCGGAGCGCAGGCGAAGAAGAGCGTCGTCCACGCCGATCTTCCCGTCGCGGACGTCCTCGAGCGTTTTTCTCGTTTTTTCAATCATATCACGTTCTCCGAAAATGTGAAACAGGTCTGCCGATCGGAGCAGACCTGCCTTTTTGATTATTCTTTTTTGAAAAGCATCCCTTTAACGACGCCCTTCGGATCCTTGACGAGAAGGATCACGAGCCAGACGATCAGTCCGAGAGCGACGACCGAGAAGCCGAGAAATGCGTCGTTCAGCATATCGGCGGGAGCGGGAGTGAAATATTCCGCGCCGACGCGCGCGTACTCGACGATCGCGTCGACGAGCCACATGGCGGAAGCGCCCCAGAAGAGAAGGCAGAGGACGCCGACCTTCATTTCGCTTTTCGGCGCGTTTTTATACCATACGACCGTGCTGACGATCGCGGCGAAAACAGTGATAAGAAGAGTCATTTCCCGTCCTCATTTCTCCGGCGCGAAATCAAGCCCGGATTTTATCGCTCTTTTTTCGATGATCGCGGTCACTCCGACCATAACGAGCCAGAGCGCGATCACGAGCGCCGCCATCAGGACGCCCGTCGTAGCCATTTCATGAAGCATTTCGGCGGCTTCCTCGGGATTTCCCGCCGCCGTCAGGAACGGGAAGAACGGGACGACCTCTCCGTGCCAGATATGCTCGAACGCGAGAAGGAACGAGCCTCCCCAGAGCATACAGTCAAGCCATTTCAGCTTTTTCGAGAAGGGGATCTTCCTCGCCGTCCCGATGCGCTCGCCGTCAGAACTCACCCTGACCGCCGCGCTTCCTTTTTCCTTTTTTTCCACTATCTTCGTCACGATCGTCGTGACGACCGCCGTCGCGGCGGATACGACAAAACACGCCATAACGGTCTCCCTTCGCGCTTTATTCTTTCTTCCATCCGTTTCCCGTACGGACAAGTAAATTATAGCCGAAAAGGAGACAAATGTCAATCGCCGCGTCCCCGCCGGCGCGGTCGCGCTTTCGGGCGGCGCGGGTATCGCGCTGGGAGCCTTTGTCACCGCCCTGGCGATGAAAACAAAAAGAAGACCCGACAAAAAGGAATCCGCGGCCTACCAGTCAAAACGTCGCCGCCCGGGAGAATTTCCCGGGCGGCGAC
>JAFSWB010000006.1 GCA_017444735.1 Clostridia bacterium
CCCCCGGCGTCCCCCTCCCCCCCGCCCCCGGGTCTTTTTCCGACGACTTGTATCAGCCGTTGATGGCGGAGAGCGCCGCGATCTGTTCCGGATCGTACGATCCGTCGCGTCCGAGGGCGATATCGTAGGTTACGACGCCGCCCGCGAGATTGCAGAGCTCCGTGAATTTCTTGAGATATTCGCCGCTGTAGCGGGAGCCGTATGCCGCCCACGTTTTGCCGAGCGGGGCGAGCAGGTGCGCCTGCGCGCCGCCGATGAAGCGCGACTTCGGTATCACGTTAATATCGTCCATCTCGCCGCAGACGAAGTCCTCGCGCCAATAGTATTTATTGTACTTGATATCGACGCCGTTGTTCATCGCCGCTATCGCCTTCGGGTTGCCCTTTTTGATCGCGCCGTAGTAGAGGGCGAGCTGTTCGTCGTTGTATCCGAACCAGTCCCGGTAACAGCCGTCGATCCACCAGCCCTTGACGCGGTCGCCGTATCTGACGCAGTACTCCTCAAGTACCGCCGCCCACTTTTCGACGAACTCCATCGTCATCCCCCCGGGGATCATGTCGTCGGTGAAGCCGAACTTCTTCGAGATCTCGGGGTGCTGATGCGGTCCGTCGCCGGTGTAGTAGAGATACAGGTCGATACCGTATTTCGTGAGCGCGTCGTAAAGATCCGCGACGAGGTCGCGCGTCGCGCAAGCCTCTCCCGGACGCGTTCCGGCGATCCGGTCGAACGTTTCGTTCGGGGCGATCATATGCGCCGACCCCTGCATGACCGTGATGAAGAGATAACCCGCGCCGATCCCGGCGAGCGCCGACGCCATCTTCTCGACGTCGAGCGCCTTCACGCACTCGTCCCAGCCGGTCTCTCCGACGCCCTGATTATGGGGATTTCCCTCGTTGTTCTGTTCGTGGTAAAGGTAGTGGTTGAACACTCCCCAGCGTTTTTCGTAAAGTCTGTCTGCGGGATGCATCGTTTTTCTCCTTTCAGGGCTCCGTTCTCGGGGGATTGGTTACCGTGTAGAACGCGCTTCCGGTCTCGACGCCGATCGACTGCAGATACGTCAGATATCTTGACGTCATCGGATAGAACGTCTTCGTCGATCCCGTCTTTTCGCGCAGATTCGTCATCCCCTTGATGATATACGTTTCGGCGGGGTCGATATAGTACGTGTTGTTTTTGAGGATCGTTCCCGCCGTGTCTCCGCAGGCGATATTCATCGAGAAGATCGCGTACTCGCGGGAGACGATATTGACGTTGTTCTCATAACGCACGTTTTCCATCACGGCGCAGTCCGGATCGTACGACGTGTAGAGGAACGCCGACCTTCTGTCGGTCCTCGCGTCGCAGAAGCCGACGCCGGCGCGGAGAACGTAATTGTTCGTCAGGATGATGTTGCAGAGCTCCGACCTCTCGTTGGGATCGCCCGCGTGGTTGAAGAATTCCAGCGGGAAATCGCACCGGTCGAAGACGCAGCCGTCCGTGTAGAAGTTCCGCATGAGGCCCCACTGACCCTGCGTCGAGACCGCCGCGTCGTAAACGTCCTTGAAATAGCAGTCCCTGACGACGAGTCCGTCGCAGACGCCCCAGTTCTGGATGGCGTTTCCGAATCGGACCGTGCCGTCTCCCTGATACGCGCCGCCGATCCACTCGAAGGTGCAGTTCGTGACGTACACATTGTGAGCGTTGCCCGTTCCGAAGCCGCCCCACCCGGAGTGCTTCACGGCGATATTGTCGAGCCGCGTCGGGAGCTCGCTCCTTGACGCTTCGTTGTATCCGATCGCGTCGCCGCCGAGCGACACGTTGATCCGGTCGTAGTACTCGCCCGGGTTTCCGTGATCGCAGAAGAGGTAAAGCGTTTCGGTTTCCGGATCGCACACGTATTCGAGGTTGTGACAGAGCCCGCCGGGGTCGGACAGCACGACGCCGCCCGAGCGGAACGTCTCCTCGCCGTTTGAAACCGATCCGTAAACGAGAGTCTTCTTGCCCGCGAACGGGTGGGAGGGGTCCGGCGGGATGACGAAGATGCCCCACGACTCTCTGCCGTCCTTCAGGAACGATATGTTTCCGGGCTGTTGACCGATCGCTCTTTCAAGACGCCATACGTTCTCCCATTCGGTCGCGGCCCATTCGCCTGCGTCGCCGCCGATATCCATCCTCTTCGTTACGACCGGTTTGTCACCCGTGCCGTAGCTCGAATAGATCACTCCGGGATTGAGTTCGAGATAATCGAATTTTCCCGCCTCTCCTTGGACGAATACGCTCCCGCATTCGAGGAAGACGCCGTCGCCCGGCTTCGGGATCGAGACGATGATCTCGCCTCCGCCGTAGAGCTTATAGAGGTTGACGAACGATTTCCACGGCTTTTCGGGGGACAGCCCGTCGTTTTTGTCGTCTCCGCGGATCGAAGAGACGTAGTAGCACGTTCCCTTGACGTCGGCTTTCGTATACGACGCGCGGCTCTCCTTTATTTTGTCCGCCTTCGCGTACGCCTCCGCGTACGCGGCGGCGAGGTCGTCGTCCGTCGCCGTTTTCACTTCGGCGGGCTCTCCCGCGCGGGACGCCGCGAGGTATTCGCTCCGGGCGGCGGGGTCGAACGCTCCCGCCGCTTCGATGGTCGGGAACGCCGCGAAATAGCGGAGCTTCAGCGCGGCGGAGCCGATAAGGGTGAGCGAGATCCTGCCCGATTCTCCGCTTACCGCGAGCGTTTCACGGAGATCGACGAGACCGTAGCTCCATCCGTCCGCTTCGCTGCTGACGAACATGGAGACCTTCCCGCTTCCGCGGTTGTCCGTATAAACGCCGAATTCCGTCACTCCCTCCGAGGCGAATCCGATCCTGAGGAACGGGAACTTTTTAAGGTCGATGCACGCGTTCACGGCGTCGATCTCAAACGTGTTTTCCGTTACGAGCGGGTTTTCGTTCTTCGCTCTGCCGCGCCCCGTCCCGTCACGGTTGTTGGACGACGCGCCGATTATGAACATCGGATCGTCGGGATCTTCAGCGAGATACGGGATATCCTCGTCTGTGAATATCCCGACGCCCTCGTATTCGCTCCCGAACGCGGTCCCGGCGTAGTAGAGGTCCCACGCGCCCATCAGAACGAACGCTCCGCCGTCGACGGAGTAATCGGGCTTTATCGGATCGCCGAGAGCGAGCGATTTTATCATTTTGTCAAGACGCGCCATAACGGTCGCCGCCTCGGCGCGGGTGAGGTTCCCGGCGGGATTGAACGTTCCGTCGCTGTTGCCCGTCACGATGCCGAGGACCCTCATGTCCTCGACGTTCCTTTTCGCCCATGACGAGATCTTCTCCTCGTCGCGGAAGAAGGAAACCGGGTCGTAGCTTATCATCGGGAGGATCCCGGTGTACTTGACGTAGCGGGAGATCAGCGCCGCCATCTCCTCGCGGGTCAGCTTGCCGTCCGGATTGAATTTGCGTCCGGGATAACCGTTGACGATCCCGTTGTCGGCGGCCCATCCGACGTAACCGGCGTACCACGAGCCCTCGACGGGGTCGACGTCGACGAAAGCGTCGGTGACTTTCTCCTCGACGCCGTCGAGCCGTCCGAGCATCGTCACGAACATGGCGCGCGTGACGGGTTCCTCCGGGGCGAAGAGCTTATCGGACACGCCCTTCATTATCGAATTATCATAAACGTAGCTGACCGGAGCGAAAAACCAGTCGCTCTCCCCGACGTCGCGGAAGGGAAGTCCCCCGCCCGCGGCGATCAAAGGCAGACACCCGGCGAGAAACAGGGCGGACAGAATAAGAGAGAGTATTTTTTTCATGGTTTTCTCCTTACCGAGACCCCGCGGGGTCCTCGCCGAGCGCGGCGTAATAACCGTCCATGAAGAAATACCCGTCCGGGCCCCAATCCTTATACGGACAGCCCGACGTGAAGTGATAGAAAACGCCCTTCGGATCTATTCCGAGCGACGTATACCACGCAAGTCCCTCGACGGTGTACGGGAAATACGTCCTCACCCGTTTCCACATACCGTGGTTGATGTAGTTCAGAGTTTCATAGCTGAAGCCGATATAGTTGATCTCCGGGTCGAGGATATAGACGTTCCCGAGCGATTCCCATCCGCGCGGCTGGCGGTACGTCGCCATATAAGCGTAGTACACGGAGCCGACGCCGTAAAGGAAGACGTTGTCCTCGATCCGGCAGTTCTCGTATTCGCCGTACATACTGCCGCAGATGTATTCGCCGGAGTGGAACGCGCCGGTGTCCTGCTTCATCCTCGGTCCGTACCCGTTGTACGCCATGATGTTGCCCTTTATCGTGCAGTTCGTGATCTTCGAGGCGGAAACGCCGTTCTCGTCGAGATTCGACTGGTGATTCCAGATCTCGGACCCGTTCCCGCAGGCGACGATGACGTTATTGATATGGTTGACGTTGTTGATGATGATCGGCTCTCCGTCGATCACGTTGGTGTTCTGACTTGACAGAGCTCCGTCGTAGACGTCGTGGAGGTAGTTGTTTATCATATAGATGCCGTCGGACGGCCCGAAGACCTCAATGCCGGATTCCGCCGATTCGAGAACGCCGCCGGCGCACCCGATCTCGCAGTTCGTATACTTCACGTTCGTGCTGCCCGAGTCGATGCAGTGACGGGCGGTGTAGAGGAAGGCGATATTGTCGATCCACGAGTTGTCGCCGACGAACGCGATGTACGCTTTTCTCGACGCCTTGATATCGTCGAAGCTGTCGGCGGGGTTGCCTTTATCCCAGTAGAGATAGAGGGAGCCCGTTTCGTAGTCGTGGAAGAATTCGAGATTGTGGAGCAGCGCCGTGCCGGGATTTTCGAGAGATCTTTTCTCGGAATAATAGTATTCGAGACCGTTGAAATACCGTCCCTTCTCATAGGACTTGATCCCTTCGCCGAGCGTTTGCTTCGATCCCTTCGCGACGATGCGCAGACCGACCGCGCGGCCGCCGTCAAAGAACATATTGCCGATCTCGGAGCGCGCCCCGAGCCAGTTCTGCTCCGTGCCGTCGTCCGTCCTCTCCGTTATCGTGTCGTCGATGCAGGCGATCTTCCACACGTTCGGGTAGCCCGTCGGCTCCCAGTTGCCTGCGTTGTTCGAGTCGGTAAAGTCGAGAGCTCCGGTGAAGAGCGGCTTCGGCCCCTCGCCGTATGCGCCGTAATCGGCGCCGGAGACGCATTCGAGCGTGCAGACCGATTCGTTATAGTATATCTCGGGATAGAAGACGCTTCCTCTCTCGAAGAAGACGCCGTCGCCCTTCTTCACGACGGGGACGTACACCTGACCTCCCGCGACCGACCGTTTGAGTTTCGAGAGCGACTTCCACGGGGTTTCGGGCGACAGTCCGTCGTTTTTGTCGTCGCCGCGGACGGACGAGATGAAATAGCATTTTCCTCCGCGCGCCTTCACCGTTTCCGGCGTCAGCTCGGATTCCGAATTTCTGATCTCGGCGATCCTGTCGACGAGGAGCTTGTCGTAATAAGCCCGCGTTTCGTCGGTGTACTCTCTGTAATCCGCCGTATAGCCCGATTCGTAGTTTTTGAGGTAATCGGCGATATCGGCGTCGCCGTTCGCTCTGAACGCGTCGGCGTCCGCCTGCGTTTTGAAGAATCCGATATAGAGGACGGTGAATCTGCCGTCGCCGTCGTAGTCGCGGGCGCAGGGCGTGAAGAGCATCTCCGCGAGCTTGACGGAGAGGTCCGTCTGATTATTTGTAATCGTTTCGGTGAGATCGACCGTAGCCGTCTTCATCCCCTCGTCGTCCTCGCCGGGGACGGGAGTCAGTTCCTTCCTGTAACCGCTCGACTCCGTTCTCGTCATATTGACGCTGAAGACCGCTCCGGGCACGGTCTCTTCCATACCGTCGAATCCGTAACAGATCTTGACGACGGGGTACGAGAAGATATCGATCTCGCCGTAGTTGACGGAGATGCCCGTCTCGTTCGGGAAAAGATACGTCGCGTTCGCCGCGTACGCGTCCGTTTCGAGCGTGAGGAGCGGGTACTCGCCCGATTCGTCGAGACCGCGCTTCATGCCGCCCGACAGGATCGCGCCGTTCTGGAAGAGGTACTTCGCCCCGTAAACGAAAGCGTCGGCGCCGGCGGTCGGAACGTAGCCCTGCCACGCCGAGTTGATCGACTCGCGCAGACGCATCACGACGGTCGCGGCTTCCGCTCTCGTCGTGTTCGCCTCCGGGTTGAAACGTCCCTTGTTGTCCCCGGTGAAGATACCTATCTTTTTGAGGTTCCCGACGCTCGGGACCGCCCAGTCGGAGATCTTCTTCTCGTCGGCGAAATCGAAAATGCCGCCGACGGGGATCGTGTTGAGACCGACCGCGCTTAAAAATCTGTCCGTCGCCGTCGCCATCTGCTCGCGCGTGATCGCCTCGTACGGGCGGAACGTGCCGTCCGGGAAGCCCTTCACTATGCCGAGATCGGCGGCCCACGCCACGTA
>JAFSWB010000058.1 GCA_017444735.1 Clostridia bacterium
CCCGGCGGGACCGGGGGAAGATGGCGACCCGAAGGGGACTCGAACCCCTGACCTCTAGCGTGACAGGCTAGCGTTCTAACCAACTGAACTACCGGGCCGTATTTATGGAAACAACAGGGCTCGAACCTGTGACCTCCTGCTTGTAAGGCAGATGCTCTCCCAGCTGAGCTATGCTTCCGCGCAGTCGGAGGGCGGTCCCTGTGCCTCGCGACGGAGTTTATTATATCATACCGATTTTTCTTTGTCAACACTTTTCTTTATGATTTTTATTATTTTTCCCGACTCGGAAAAACGCGGGAAAAAGCCGTTTGAGGGAGCCCTTTTCGCACCGCGTCAACTTTTTTGTGCCCATGCGAAAGGCGCGGTCATATAATCGTCACGAGGAGGTATCTCCTCGAAAAACAAAGGAGGTTCATAATATTTATGGATCAACAAAGAGATTGCGGCGGACCGTTCGACCGTGCGGACGAGGCGGTCCTGCGCATGATGCTCGGCGAGACGCCGACCCGCCGTCCCGTTCGCGGCGCGACGCGCGGCGGAGAGACGGGGACCGGCCGCGGATGCGGCGGAAACGGCGGAACGGGCGGCGCGGCGTTCGTCCTTCCCGAGCTTTACGGCGCTCCGCTTGCGATGGTCTATTCGCCGGTTCAGAGATTTGAAGACCTTTACGACCCGGAGGAGGGCCTTCAGCGCGGGACGATCTTCCGCGCCCTCGACCTTCCGTTTTATCCGACCGGCTGCGGCGCGCAGTGCGCCGGCAGACGGTGAGGCGAGAAAGGACGTCTTCCATGAACGAACAGAAAAAATTATTCAAAACGATCCGGGCGTACTCTTTCGCCGTCTATGAGGCGATCCTTTACCTCGACGGTCACCCGGACGACAGACGCGCCCTCGCGTTCTACGGCAAATACTCGGAAAAGCTGAGAGAAGCGACGGCGAGATACGAAAAGAGATACGGACCGCTTACCGCGTTCGGCGTCAGCTGCGGCGACAAGTGGACGTGGGTCGACACCCCGTGGCCGTGGGAATACGACTCGATCAACTGAGAAAGGACCGGATCTTATATGTGGATTTATGAGAGAAAACTTCAGTACCCCGTGAAGATCAGAAGGCCGAACCCCGCGCTCGCGAAAATCATCGTGAGCCAGCTCGGCGGCCCGGACGGGGAACTCGGCGCGGCGACGCGTTATCTCAACCAGAGGTACGGTATGCCGTATAAAGAGGTCGCAGGTATCCTGACCGACGTCGGGACGGAGGAGCTCGCCCATCAGGAGATGATCGGCGCGATCCTCCATCAGCTGACGCGCGAGATGTCGCCCGAGGAGATCAAAAGGTCGGGCTTCGACGTCTATTTCGTCGACCACACCGCGGGCGTCTACCCGGCGTCGGCGGCGGGCGTTCCGTTCGACGCGAAGTACGTCGGCGTAAAGGGCGACGTCATCGCCGACCTGAACGAGGACCTCGCGGCGGAGCAGAAGGCGAGAGTGACGTACGACAACCTTCTGCGCCTGATCGACGATCCGGACGTCTGCGATCCGCTCAAGTTCCTGCGCGAGAGGGAGCTGGTCCATTACCAGCGCTTCGGCGACGGACTCAGGATCGCTCAGGAAAATATGGACTACAGAAATTTCTACGGGTACAACCCCGCGTTTGACAGAAAACAGCCGAGAAGATAAAAAAACGCCCCGCGCGGCCGGGCGTCCTTATGAACGCCCGGCAAGCGCGGGGGCAAAAAACATTCAATCGAGTATTCCTTCCTCGAGCCCGCGGCACATCGGCGCGGTGCGCTCGTACCGCGATCCGATCCTGATATGCTCGCGTCTGTGCTCCGCGTTCGCGAGCGCGAGCATGACCTCGAGCGCGTGGTACGTCAATCCGCAGTTCGCGCGGGCGACGCGCCCGTCCCTGACGGCGTTCGCCATGTCGCAGAGTCCGAGACCGCGGCTGTTTCTCGAGTAGTCGAACGTGAGGTCCCTTTCCTCCCAGTCGCCCTTGCCGCGGATCTTGATCTTCCCGCTGAAGTTGTTCGGGTCGGGGACGATCATCGACCCCTCGGAGCCGTAGACCTCGATGAAATCGCAGCTTCCCGCGGGATATACGTCGAACGACGTCGTCAGCGTCCCGATCGCGCCGTTTTCGAATTCCATGATCCCCGCGACGTGCGTCGGCACGTCGACTTTTATTATCTGCCCGTATTTCGGCTCGGACGTTATCATTCTCTCGGGGTACGTCGTGCGCGACATCGACGTCACCCAGTTCACGCTTCCGAACAGGTTGACCATCGCGGTGACGTAGTACGGTCCCATGTCGAGCATCGGACCGCCGCCGCGCTTGTAGTAGAACTCGGGATCGGGATGCCACGTCTCGTGGCCCCGGCATTTCATATATCCCGCCGCGCTGACGATCTGTCCGATCGCGCCGGAGTCGATCATCTCCCGCGCCGTCTGGACGGCGGCTCCGAGGAACGTGTCGGGCGCTCCGCCGAGGTAAAGGCCCTTCTCCTTCGCGAGCGCGACGAGCTCCGCTCCCTTTTCGAGCGTCGAGGCGAGCGGCTTTTCGCTGTAAACGTGCTTGCCCGCGAGAAGCGCCGCCTTCGAGACCTCGTAGTGCTCGTCCGGGCGCGTTATGTTGAGGACGATATCGACTTCCGGGTCGCCGAACAGCTCGTACATATCCTTATAGATCCGGGCGATACCGTATTTTGCCGCCGCGCGCTCAGCTTTTTCCCTGACGAGGTCGCATATCCCGGCGATCTCGACCTCGCGGAACAGGCCGGTCAGGTTTTCAAGGTAGATGGAGCTGATATCGCCGACTCCGACGAATCCGATCTTCATTTTTTTCATACTTATTACCTCACAGGGCTTTCGCCGCCCAGAGCATACCGCGCTCCATGAACCTTACGGCTTCGGGAGACTTCGCGAAGACCTCGTCCGTGTGACCGACGGAGAGATAGAAGACTCTCCCGTCCCCGTAATAACGTCCCCACGCGGCGGGCATCGTCACGTCGTAACCGCAGACGTTGTTTTTGAAGACGGTCTCGGCGAAAACGTCGACGGACGGATCGACGAGGAGATAGTACTGCTCGCTCTTCACGCGGAAGTCGCGGACGCCCTCCGTTATCGGGTGCTTTTTCGTGATATTGACCTCGTATTCGACGCCGTCGTTGCCCGGGTGCGCGACCCATTGACCGCCGGTGAGATACTGCCAGTCGGTGTCCTCCCTGAACGAGTCGCAGAGACCGCCGTGGCATCCGGCGAGGCCGACGCCGGAGTTCACCGCGTCGATTATCGACTTCGTCGCGGCGCGGTCCGTCTTCGCTATCGTCCAGCTGAAGACGATGAGATCGAACCGCTTCGTGTATTCCGGGTCGTGGAACGGCTCGAGGGAATCGAAGACTTCGACCTCAAATCCGTTCTTTTTAAGAAGCTCGGCGAATCTGTCCGTCGTCCGGACGGGATCGTGAAAATCTCCGGCGGCGGCGTCGCGCGAAATGAGCGCTCTTTTCATGCTTTGTTCTCCCCTCGTTGTTGTCACCGCCATTATACCAAAAACGAGCCCGACCTGCAAGTGAAAAGAGGCGGAAAACCGGTTTTTCGGGGCGCAAAATTTTTTTGCGGAATCTGTTGACACGATTTATATAATATGGTATAATCGTTATCACCTCAAATGGAGGGTTCTTTTTTTGCGCTGTTTTGTTCTCGGCGCGGGAGGGGAACGCTCCGTCGCCGCGGAGCGCCGCAGGGCGGCGCAGCGCCGGCTTGAGGGAGGTACAAAGAAAGGGGCTTGTCCCCAAATTTATCAGGAGGTGCCGAAAAAATGAGAGTAAAAATTACTCTGGCGTGCAGTGAGTGCAAACAGCGCAATTACGACACGATGAAGAACAAGAAAAACGATCCGGACAGGCTTGAACTCAACAAATACTGCCGTTTCTGCCGCAAGCATACCTTGCACAAGGAAACCAAGTAAGGGAAGGGAAACTCACAATGGCTGAAAAAGAAGAGAAAAAGGTCGAGAAAAAGGCCAGGGCTTCCGGCAAGCCGTCCGTTTTCAAGAGGATCGGCGCGTGGTTCAGGTCTCTCAACGCTGAGAGAAAGAAGATCTCCTGGGCTTCGTGGAAGTCGGTTCGCAAGAACACCCTTATCGTTATTGTCACGGTCGTCGTCCTCGCGGTCGCGATCGGTATCGTCGACTATCTCCTGACGCAGGGGATCGTCGGACTCAGCAGACTTGTCTGAGGTCTCTCTCCGATATGAGCGACATTAACGAAATGAACGAGGGACTGCGCTGGTACGTGGTCCACACCTATTCCGGTTATGAAAACCGGGTCATGGCGAACATCGAGAAGATAGTTGAGAACAGGGGTCTTTCAGACCTTATCGCGGAGGTCCGCATCCCGACCGAGACGATCGTGGAGACGGACGGCGGTACGGAGAAGGAGATCGAGAGCAAACTGTTTCCCTCCTACGTTCTCGTAAAGATGGTCATGACGGACGAATCGTGGCACGTCGTCAGAAACGTCCGCGGCGTCACCGGATTCGTCGGCCCGGGGTCGAAACCCGTCCCGCTGACCGACGCCGAGGTCGCGGCGATCATCGCCGACGAGAGCCAGGTCGTCAGCGTTTCCGCGTTTGCTGTCGGAGACGAAGTGGATATCGTCGACGGCGTCATGGCGGGATACAGCGGTATCCTGAGCGAGATGACCGAGGGAAGCACCGAGGTCACCGTCACCGTTTCCATGGTCGGCCGCGATATGCCCGTAAAACTGGATATGAAGAATATCCGCAAAAAAACGGAGAAATGATCCTCCTCCGCGACGCGGACGCGTCGCCGGAAAAGGCGCGGACGGGCCGTAAACCGTCCAAAACGTGGGAGGGAGAAAATTTTCACCATTCTCCCGTCAGAGACCACATTCGGAGGTAACTTAAAAAATGGCAAAGAAAATTCTGGGTTATGTAAAACTCCAGCTTCCCGCCGGAAAAGCGACTCCTCAGCCGCCTGTGGGCCCCGCCCTCGGTCAGTACGGCGTCGCTATCGCTAACTTCACCAAGGAGTTCAACGAGAGAACGAAGAACGACATCGGCCTTATCATCCCGGTCGTCATCACCGTTTACGCGGACCGTTCGTTCACCTTTATCACCAAGACTCCCCCGGCGCCCGTTCTGATAAAGAAGGCGTGCGGTATCGAGACTGCTTCCCCCACCCCGAACAAGACCAAGGTGGCGAAGATCACCACCGAGCAGGTCAGACAGATCGCCGAGACGAAGATGAAGGACCTGAACGCGGGTTCCATCGAAGCGGCAATGAGCATGATCGCAGGCACTGCCCGTTCCATGGGCGTCGTCGTCGAAGACTGAGGAGGGCAGCAGAATGAAAAAAGGTAAGAAATACGCAGACAGCAAAAAGCTGATCGAAAAAGGCAAGCTTTATGATCCCGATGAGGTTTTCGGACTCGTTTGCGAGACCTCGAAGGCGAAGTTCGACGAGACTATCGAGCTTCATATGAGACTGGGCGTCGACTCCCGCCACGCTGACCAGCAGGTCAGAGGCGCGATCGTCCTCCCGAACGGAACCGGCAAGTCGGTCAGAGTCCTCGTCTTCGCGAAGGGCGACCGCGCCGAGGAAGCGAAGGCGGCGGGCGCCGAGTTCGTCGGCGAAGCCGACCTCGTCGAGAAGATCCAGAAAGAGAACTGGTTCGATTTCGACGTCGTTATCGCCACTCCCGATATGATGGGTACGATCGGTCGTCTCGGCCGTGTGCTCGGTCCCAAAGGGCTCATGCCGAACCCGAAGGCCGGTACGGTCACGATGGACGTCGGCCGCGCCGTCAACGAGGCTAAAGCCGGTAAGATCGAGTACCGTCTCGACAAGACGAACATCATCCACTGCCCGATCGGCAAGGCGTCCTTCGGCGCCGAGAAGCTCCGCGAGAACTTTGACGCTCTCGTCGGCGCAATCATCAAGGCGAAGCCCGCCGCCGCAAAAGGCCAGTACATCAAGAGCTGCGTCGTGGATTCCACGATGGGCCCCGGCATACGCGTGAACGGAGCAAAGCTGGGCTGACGCCCAAAACGAATATCGCCCGTCGAA
>JAFSWB010000059.1 GCA_017444735.1 Clostridia bacterium
CGACGTCGGAAAAGCCCGTTTTCGCCGCCGCCGCGACCGTGACGAACGACGCGAGCATAACGACCGCGATGATCAAAGATACGATTTTTTTCATTTTCAATTTCTCCCGTCACTTTCAAATAAATAATTCCGCGTCAGTCAATAACGTCCGATTTCTTCAAAATGAATATCCGGGAAATCCGCGCCCTCGCGGATGCGGTAGTCGCCGCGGGTCGGGTTGACGAAAACGGGGTTATCGGCGTAAGTACACGCCGTGTTCCCTTCAAACGTACAGAACTCCTCCGCATTGTCGGCAAAACCGATCTCCACCTTCTTGTCCGAGTTGATAAAAAGATTACCGACAAACTCATTGGTCGGCGCAAGAGCAAAGACGCTTTCACCGAGCCGGGACAGGTCCGTGGTATAGCTTGAGATCCCGGGTCTTCTCTTCTCCGCCTCTTCTTTGTATCCCGGGACGTTTTCGAACCTGTTACGGAGGTTGTTGTACTTGCTCAGTATGTTTCCTATTATCCAGTCGTCGGCCTTAGCGGCTTCGAGTCCCTTTTCCATGATTTGACCCATTTGAGACCCCATACCCGAGCCGCAGCCGATCATGACGTTGTAATTCAGGGAGTTGTCGCGTCCCGAGCCGTGGTACGTGACCGAGCCCGCGAAGTACAGAAGATTGGAGTACATCCGTGTACCGCAGTCGCCGTTGTCGCAGTAGTGAGCCATGTGTCCCACACTGCCTGCAGATATGGTGTTGTAGAAGTTGTACCGGACCACGTTGTTTCCCTCGATATCTCCGCATCCGCGGGTCACGCCGCCGTCGTCGGAGTTGGTCATGGCGGAGTTGAAGTCGTTGTACTCCACGATGACGTCGCAGGAACTCGTGAACATCACCGCGTAGCGGTAGCAATTCTCAAAACGGTTGTGCGAGACCACGCCGCCCGAGCAGGCGTGAAGGTTGACGGCGCCCTCGGCGTCGAAATTCAGGTTTGAGAGAGAGAAGAGACAGTTGTCCACAAGGATCTCGCTGCGGTTGGTGTATCTGTCGTCCTCCGAACCGTTGTCGAAGACGAAAACGTGGCGTCCCGCGCAAAGGTTGAACTCACTGTCGGTAACCCTGAGCCCCAGAGGCACGTCGGGCAGGGATTTCTCGAACAGGATCATATCCCGCCCGTTGTTGCAGTCGAATCTGCACCTGTCGATCTCAAAGCCCGAGGTCTTGTAGCCCATAACGAATATACCCACGTTGTTGGTAAAATGAAGCTTTCGGAACGTGATAAAACCGGTGTCCTCCGCGTAGATCGCGCAGTAGGTCTCCGTGGCTTCTCCGGCGTCTCCGGTGTCGTACTTTTTCAAGCCGAAGATCCTCTTCTCTCCGTGTGACGTCGGAACGTGATAGTCTCCCTTCGGATCGTACACGTACAGGACGCCGGTGCTGCGGTCCAGCCAGTATTCGCCCTCGGCGTCAAGCTCGTAGGGAACGTTCAGGACGATCATCCTGATACCCTGGCCGTCGGCGTCGCGCCAGCCGTCTCTCAGCCTCCCGCCGAATTCGGCGGAAGAGCTTTTTCCGACTCTCAAAAGACTGTTTTCGGCGTCGTATCCCTCGATCTCAAAGGTATCCTTGCGGTAACCGCGCACGATATATCCGTATATTCTCATATCGCGGATCACGCTTTCGTCATAGTTAGCGAGTCTTTTTGCAAGCAATCCGAGCGTTATGAGGAGATTATCCTTATCATAGGTCTCGGCCGCCTGTAAAAAGTGATCGCTGCCGTCGGGATACTTGTTCGGGAAGCGCGCCACTGTGCAGAACCCCTTGTCGCTGAACAGAGCAAATTCGTCGATTTCCGGTACGGTTCCCAACCTGGCGCCGACGTCGACTTTTTTGATTTTATCGGCGTTTTTCGAGTTGAACAGCGCCTTCTCGCCGTCGTCCAGAGGCGTGAAATCGGACTCCTTCAGCGTGACTCCGTTATCGAAAGTGACGTCGCCGTCGCCGTAGGCGCAGTAGACGATCTGCCGATCGGGAGAACCCGCGTCGTCGGGGCCGAGTCTCAGCTCCACATGACCGTAGTCGCCGGCTTTGAACGCAACGACGACGTCGCCGGAGGTCTTTGTTTCCTTGATTTCCCGGACTTTCGCGACGGCGCCGGCGAACGTAGCGAGAGGTTTATCGAACGTTCCGGGGTTCGCGTCGTCGCCGTCCGTCGCGACGTAGACGTCGGCGTCCGTCACGAGCGGGTATTCTTTTTCCGTGTAGTGAGAGCGGATAACGGGTTCGTTATACGCGAGCTTGAAGGAGCCGTCGTATCTCTCGATTATCGCGGCGAACTGTTCGCGCGTCGCGTCGCCCTCCGGGGCGAGACGGTTTCCGTCCGTGCCTTTTATGAGACCCGCTTCCACCGCCCATTCGAGCGGTTCGTTCGCCCATTCGGACACTTTTTCGTCGTCCGAAAACGGCGTCAGGTCCGCTCTTTCGGGAACGGACACCGGCGCGGAGGACGAAAATCTGAACAGCATCGTCGCGAGCTGTTCGCGTGTTATGAGACCGTCCGGCTCGAAC
>JAFSWB010000060.1 GCA_017444735.1 Clostridia bacterium
ATCCGCTGTCGACGGCGTACCGGATCGACGCCGCGCTCCAGCGGTCGTCCTCGACGTCGGAAAATCCCGTTTTCACCGCCGCGGCGACCGTGACGCACGACGCGAGCATAACGACCGCGAGAATGGTACAAGTCAGTTTTTTCATAAAAATCCTTTCAACAGATTTTCGACTCAAGCGAACCGAAGGATCTCATAATCAATTCCAAATTCCGCATTCCGCAGAATTGATATCAAGCAAAAACACGCGCCGTAAAGTTTTCGTCCGGGCAAAGCCCGGTGAAATGGGTGGGGCCCCATTTCAAGAAAACTTTATCCGTTATTGACTGTCACAAGACAGTCAATAACGTCCGATTAATTCGAAATGTATATCCGGGAAGTCCGCGCCCTCGCGTATGCGGTAATCGCCCGCCGTCGGATTGACGTAGATCGGATTTTCATCATACGTGTAAGCGGTTTCGTTCTCCCACGTCGTATAGATCAACTCGTATTTGCGGTCCGTGGTCGGCGTCTCTCCCGTCTTGTTGACGTAAACGTTGTTCTTTATGTACGTCACCTGGTTGTTCGCAAGATACGGGTCGTCGATATTGTCGTAATCAAGATGGATCAGCAGCATCTCGGGCCACTTTTCCTCTGCCACGGCGCGGTACGCGGGGTCGTTCAGCTTTTCAAGGAGGTCGCCCCACGTCCTCTTTCCGTACTTGATGCCCCAGCATCCCCTCGCCTCCGCCTCTTCGACGGACCCGTAAAGCTCGTCCAGCTCGACCCGGGTGCTCGTTCCCCAGCCGCAAGCGCCGTTTATCACCGCGTTGTCGCGGAAAACGTTGTCGCGCCCGAGCGAGAACACGCAGGCGGAACGGACGTTGTAGAACAGATTGGAATAGATCTCGAATCCGCTGGTGAACTCGTCAAGATACAGACCCATCTGACCGGCTCCCGCCTCCGGGACCTCGCCGAAATAGTTGTACCTCACCCAAAGGTCTCTCGCGTCCACGATCCAGTCCGTGTAGATAACGCCGCCGTCGTTTGAATTCTGCATCGCGGAGTCGAAGTCGTTATACTCGACCGTAAGATCCGTCGTCCTCGTGAACGAGACGGCGCCGCGCGCGAGGTTCTCGAAGCGGTTGTGCGTGACCGATACGTGAGTGCAGTCGTAGAAATGGACCGCGTTCCACGTGTCGTAAAGGATATTTCCCGTTCTCACGAGATTGTTGTCGAAGACGACGTTCGTGTCCTGCTCGAACTTCTTCACGTCGCGGTTCTTCCCGTCGACGTAAAGCGCGTGGCCGTAGGAATTGGCGAACGTGCATTCCCTGACGGTGAGATCCATCCTGCGATCCTCGGGGTCTCCGCTGAAATACACGCCCTCGATCGCGCCCGTGCCGTTGAACGAACAGAGCTCGAGGCTGACGCGGTGGCACGCCGCGGCGCTGATGAACCGCCCCGTCGCGTTCCTGAACGTAAGACCGCGGAGCGTGACGTCGTCCGTGCGGTCCATCGTAAGCTGCGTGCCGGGACCCGGGACGAAATACGTTTCGTCGGGATCGTACGCGTAGAGGGTCTCGGTTTCGGGATCTATCCAGATCTCGTGCTCGTGGTCGAGCTCGTACGGGACGTTGGAGATACACATATCGATCCCTTCCCCGTCGACTCCCGCCCACTCGGCTCTCATAACTCCGAATTCGGACGACTCCCAGTCGGCGATCGCAAGGATCCGCGTATCGGGATCGTATCCCGCGACCTTAAAGGTGTCTTTTCTGTATCCGCGGATGATATGGCCCCATATCTCCATCGTTCCGAACTGTTCCTCCGAGTATTTCGCCAGTCTTCTGTGCATCAGCTCGAACGTGATCTCAAGGGACGTCTTATCGTGCGTCACCGCGGAGGCGAACAGGTGGTCGCTTCCGTCGTCGTATTTGTCGGGGTAACGCGCTTTCGTGCAGAGATCTCCGCTGTAGAAAACGTAAATGCCGTCCTCGTCGAGTCCGAGCTCATAGAGCTTTGATATATCGACTTTTTTGATCTTGTCCGCCGCCTTGGGCTGGAACAGGGACCGCTCTTCCTCCGAGATCGGCGAGAACGATTCCGGCTCGAAGCTCATGCCGTTGTTGAAGACGACGTCGCCGTCGCCGTATTTGCAGTAAACGATCCTCTGTTCGGGCGATCCGGAGTCCTCCGCCGTCAGTTCGACCGAGGTCGGACCGTAGTCGCCCGCCCGGAACGCGACGACGATATCGCCGGTCGGTCTTTCGGCTTTTATCTCGCGGACCCTTTCCGCGGCGCGGGCGAATGAAGCGACGGGGCGCCCGAACGAGCCGTCCGCCGAGTCGTCGCCGTCGGTCGATACGTAAACGTCGGCGTCATCGACGAGCGGGTATTCCTTTTCGGTGTAGTGAGAGAAGAGCGCCGGCTTGTTGTACGCGAGCCGGAACGTGCCGTCGTATCTCTCGATTATCGCGGCGAACTGCTCACGCGTCGCGTCGCCGTCGGGGGCGAGACGGTTTCCGTCCGTGCCCTTGATAAGTCCCGCTTCAACAGCCCATTCGAGCGGTTCGTTCGCCCATTCGGACACTTTTTCGTCGTCCGAAAACGGCGTCAGGTCCGCTCTTTCGGGAACGGACACGGGAGCGGAGGACGAAAATCTGAACAGCATCGTCGCGAGCTGTTCTCTTGTGATCTTGCCGTCCGGCTCGAACGTCGTCGCCGTTATTCCTTTAACGACGCCCGCCTCTTTCGCCCACGCGACGGCG
>JAFSWB010000007.1 GCA_017444735.1 Clostridia bacterium
CCACGGGACCCATTTATGGGTAGTAAGTAACAGTTGCATGGCTGGCAGGCCAATAAAAAGCGCACTTGTGCGCTGCCAGTAACATATAGGGCTATGCCCGAAAATGAAATACCCCCCGTTTTACGGGGGGATATTTATTTTTCTTCGTCAGTAATATCTCACCATCAGCGTCGATCCGTCCCCGATGACCGTGTTCGTCGCCGGACGCGCCTTCGTCTGCTTTGAGAAGAGCCCGCGGAAGTTCGTGTGAGGGACGAACTGCGGGAAAGCCGCGGACGAGACGTCGACGCGGAGCCGCTCGCCCCGCCGTATCACGAAGCGGCAGAGATCGAACGTAAAGTCGAGACGGGCGACGTCGCCGGGGACGTAACGGGGAACGAAATTCGACACTTGTGTAATATCGTCGCGGAGGGTGAAATCGCCCTCCTTTTTCTCTATTGCGACGCGGACGTAGAAGCAGGTGTCCTCGCAGTCGGATCTGACGGCGAGCCGCGCGGTCATATTCCCGCCCGCGTGGACGTCCTCCCCGAACGGCGGGGTACGGAAGGTCAGAACGTCGGAGCGGGAGCCGGGCGGGTCGAGAAAGTACGTCCCTCCGAAATTGTGCGAGAGTCCGCCCTTCGCCGGGGTGGGATCGGCGGGATCGTAGATATACGACCGCTCGCCGCCGCCGAGCGTGAACGTGACGCTCCTTCCGGGCTCGGGAAGGTCGTCGGAACGCCATCCCTCGTCCGAGAAAAGCTCGTAGTACGTGACCTTGCCGGGCTCGAACGGCGCTTTGCCGACGCCGCGGGCGTAATTCATCCATCCGCGCTCAAAGCCGGGGAATCTGCCGAACACCGATCCGTCGGGGAACGTGATCGGAACTCCGTCCGAGCCGTCGGCGTGATCGTACGGTCCGATCACGAGGGCGGACCGCGCTCTTGTCCCGGGGTCCATATCGCGCCACGCCTTCAGGACCCCTCCGAAAAAGATATCGAAAAACGCCGTCGTCTGAAGGACCGGGAACCCCGCGTTTTTGAGGGCGTCCCTCGATCCCGATCCGCCGTAAGGGGTATCCCAGAACGGATCGCTCCGGTCGGGATGCGTGAGGATCAGATCGTAGTCCTCGATCGGCTCGCCGAACACCGTCCGCGTGTAGTCGGTCAGCGGGAGGAGTCTGAACGAATCGCGTGTGTAGTTCTTTTCCTTCCCCGATTTCTTCTTATACTGGCCGACCTGCCAGTCGCCGTACAGATTCATTCTGTATATTCCGTTCAGGTAGTGCCAGTTGTAGAGCTCGGGGTCCATCACCTCGAAAACGGCGCCCCTGACGTCGTCCGCGAACGGCGCGGACGCCATGTGGACGTAAGAGGTGTAGCTCCGTCCGATGAGGTAGATCTCGCCGTTGTAGAACGGCTGTTTCCTCACCCAGTCGTAAAGAGCGCGGCTGTCGCGCCGCTCGTAGACGATAGGCATCGAGTCGCCGGTGCTCTTTCCGCATCCGCGGCAGTCCTGAAAGACTACGGCGTATCCGGCGTCGAGCCATCCGGCGTATTCGCGGGCCGCCCAGGCGGCGAGCTCCCCGTCGGTCATCCCGACGTGGTCGCTCTGATACGGCGTGCGGAATATGACGGCGGGGAATTTCCCGCCCGCCTCGGGAAGCGCCGCGACGGTCGCGAGAAGATCGCCGTCGGCGGGAAGATAATAAACGTCCGAAGTGCGTCCCATTGTCACGCCTCCTCTTTCAGTATCGTCGCGTTTCTCATATCGGAAAAGTCGATCCGATATCCCGCACGTTCCGCTATTATATTGAGCGGTATCATCGGAACTCCGTCCTTCATCTCGACCGCGTATCCGAGGAAAACGCGCGATCCGTTGTGCGTATAGAATTCCGACCCCGCCGTGAACACGAATTCGTTCCCCGGAAGGTTGACCGTCATCCGTCCGTTCCCCGTGTCCCAACGCGCGAACATTCCGAAAAGATGAAGATCGGTGAAGATCGTGTCGAACGCGAAGAGGTAATCGCCGCGCGCCGACAGCTCGGGGAAGATCTTCATCGGGACGTCGGTCCCCGAAAATGAAAGACGGTTCCCGAAATAGACGAGCGGATTTGCGAAAAGACGGATCTCGCGTATCACCGTCCCCGCCGGCAGCCTGATCTCGAGCGCGTCGCCCGCCGTTCCGCATTCCGAAATATCGAGCGTGAAGAGGGAACAGACGCCGCGTCCGGACGCGATCTCCGAGAGGATCGCATTGAAACCGCCGTGTTCCCCCGATCCGTATTTCATCTGGCAGAGAGAGCCGTTCGGAATATACGCGACGATCCCGACGGACTCGCAGAGGGAGAGATCGACGCCGCAGTCGAGACGGAAGGTCGCCGCGCCGCGTTTGTCCGAATCGTTGCGGACGGTCCCGCCCGTGACGGTGATATTACCGTCCCGGCCGATGATCGCCCCGGAGGGGTCGACCGACGCGACGGTCTCGACGCCGGGGTCCGTCTTCGGGCGGTCGATATCGACGCCGTTTTCGTATCTTTCGTATTCCTGCGCTCTCAACAGCTTCAGATCCTGCGGGTAGAGCCTGTTTATCCTCTCGAGCTGCGCCGCCGTCGGTATCAGGTCAAGAGATCCGTCGGCGCCCTCGGAGGTGTACAGCTCGCGGATCGCGTCGAGGTAGCCGAAGCCCTGATTTTCTTCGCACGGCATAATGTACGTTCCCTCGCCGTATTCGTTCCACGTGGAGAGGATTATCAGATTGCGCGCCCACGACGGTCCGTCGGGGTCGAGGCCGAAGAACTCGTCTCTTATCCATTTATTGCAGTCGTAGAACTCCTCGGCGGTCATGACCGGCGTTCTCGGGTCCATCCAGCCGATCGAGTTGAACCCGGTCGACACGGTCGGAACGTAGGTGAGACCGCGCTCCGCGGCTTCTTCGCGCAGACGGAGGACCTTTTTCTTCGTTATTTCTTCAAACGGTCCTTCAAGGGCGAACCCTTTTCCGAAGTTGTAGGAGTAGACCCCGTCGATTCCCTCGGAGGCGTTGTCGGCGTTCGACGCCCAGTCGACTTCGAGCGTCAGAACGCCGTCGAAGCCGAGCGCCTTTACCTGTTCGTCGAGATAATCGAGCGCCGCCTTGCGGTTTTCGGTCGTCCAGTAGGGATTCTGTCCGGGAAGGATGAACTGAAAGAACGTCATAAGGGGCTTGTTGTCGATCACCATGTATCGGGGATCCTTGAAGTGATGTTCGATCAGGTACGGCACGTAATACGTCTTCCACGATTCGAGATCGCCGGGGCTCTCCGGCGACCCGCTGCACCAGTTGAGACAGTATTTCATCATATCGCTGTACTTCGCGAGCTTGTAGCCCTCCTCGAGATGCCAGCCGAGCCCGAGCGTGACGGGGCCGGACTCCTCGAGACCGAACGAGACGAACGATTCAAAATCGACGCCGTGCTCGACCAAATATTTTATCTCCCAGTCGGCGGTCTCGGGATTCCCCTCGTCGTAATAGCCGAGGACCGGTCTTGTGTCGTCGAAAGGCGAGATGCACGCCCAGCCGCCGTGGAAGCCGTTCAGCCACATCGTGCAGGTGTTGACGCCGACGTTGTATTCCTCCCCGCCCGCGGGCTTCCGGGGCTCGGGGACATAGTCGCCGTGGGACACGTCGTTATAGACGAAGAACTCGTCGAAGAGGACCGGTTCTCCGCGGCTCTCAACGCGGACGGCGTCGAACGGGACGCCGGTTTTGAGGAGGGAATAATCGCCCCTGTCGATACCGTTGATCTTCAGCTTTACCGTTCCCGTTTCCGTGTCGCAGAGCAGATAAAACCGATACCACACGTTCTTCGCGTAATCGTAAGCGCGCTCGCCGTTGACGTAGAACGACGAGTCGTCGGCGGTGACAAAGACGAGCTTTTCGCCGCCGCCGAGAACGGCGTATTCCGCGTCTGCGCCGGAGACGGAGGGAAGGAGCGAAAAGCGGGCGATCACTTGCCCTTCGGTCGGCTCGAACGACCGCTCGGCGGACCCGCCGACGGACAGCCGCCCGTCGAATTTATGGTTGTCCCATGAGCCGGAGATCCCGTCGTTCGGCGAGAACGAGATATCCTCTCCCGTCCATCCGTCGGGGACGTCCGTTATAAGGTACTGATCGGAGAAAAGATCGAAAAGCGAGTAGTTCACGGTCGTCTCGCACAGACCCATCGAGAAGGTGACGACGTCCTCGTCGGTCGACGAGAACCGGAAATCGGCGATATTCGCGTTGACGCCCGACGCGGAGAGCGGATAAGTCCCGCGATCCACGCCGTTGACGGTCAGCCGTACCGTGCCGCCGTAAAGATCGATCACGAGATCGAAGACGAATCGGGTCTCTCCGTCCGGTTCGTAAACCGTAACGAACGATCCGTCGGGAGAGAGGATCTTCCACGCGCCCCCGACCGTCCCAAGACGGCACACGCTGACCCCTTTGTCGTTTTCAAAATCGAGGACCGCGCCGTCGAAGCCCGATTCGATCGTGACGGAGCATCTGTGCCTTATCACTCCTTTGAACGTGTCGTTTATCGGGCGTATCGCCTGGGAGCGCTCGGTCGTGCTGACGTCGCGTATTTGCCCGTGGCGGACTCCGTCGTCGGCTCTCGTGTCGATGAGCCAGCCGGATTTCGTCTGCCCCTCGTTCCACGCTCCGTACCCGGTCCCCCCGCCGTACGAATCGTGAACGATGAGACGGTACGCGTCGCGGTCGCTGTCACAGAGAACGAATCTCGCCCGGGGAGAGGACGGGTCGACGGAGCGGACCGTGCGGAACGAGAGGGACTCGTGCCGGTATCCGCGCGCGTCGGAGACGCTTACCGTATAGGAATCAGCCCCGAGCGGCTCGACCTTCACGCCGTACAGAGGCGGGAGATCGAGCGCCTCCGCGACGATCGCTTCAACGTCGGCGAGCGCCGCGTCCCCCTCGCGATCCGACGCGATATGAGCGCATCCGTGCTCGCCGCAGACGTATTTTCGCCCGAAAAGATCAAGCGCCCGGCGAACTTCCGCCAACGGGCACGGGACCGCGGCGGCTGCGCCCCCGTCCGTTTTCATAACGGAGACGGGAACGGTCGCGTCGGCCTTCGCGTTTATGACTCTGTTCGTGATCGTAAAAGAGATATCGCGGACCGGAACGGGATCGCCCGGGGACAGCGCGTCAAATTCGTCTTTGAGAGCGGACAGGCCGTCCCCGACGGCTTCCGCCGCGTATACGCTTTCGTCAAGCCCGAAGAGGGCGAGCAGAGCGCCGCCGAGCCCATCGCCGGTGAGCTCTCCCGCTTCGACGTGAACGCATCCGTCGTCCCCGCAGAGGAAAGAGCCGATCTCGTCCGCGAGAGACGCGAGCGCCTCGTCGGCGATCTCCGCGTCCTCGCAGAGAACGGTATGAGGGACGGAATAAAAGTCGTTCCTCACCGCGTACAGCGGAAAGGAGTCGACGGACACCGCCCCGCCCGTCGTGCGGAGATTTTTGATTTCAAATGAGATCGGTATCAGGGCGCCTTCTCCGTTTCCGAGCGCGGAGTACGCTTCCGAAAAGGCGGCGAAGCCGTCGCCGGTCACGGTGAAACGGTAAAACGAACGGTCAAGGCCGAGCTGATCCGTGATAAATGCGCCGACCTCCTCCTCGGTCAGCGTCCCGGGAGGCCCGAACACCGCGTGGAGCGCCGCCCCGTGGCGGGCGCATACGGAGGAGGACCGGAGCGCGTCCGCCTTCGCGAAAAGCGGATCCTCGGCCGGTCGGGGATCTTCGAATTTCGTTATGAATCTCGTGAGGATCGTCGCCATCTCGCATCTGCTCGTGTTCCCTTCGGGAGCGAGAGTTCTTGCGCTCCTTCCGACGATGAGACCGGCTCCGAGCGCCCATTCGACGGCGTCGAGAGCCCATCCCGCGACGCGGTCGCCGTCGTCAAACGGGGCGGCGCTTCCGCGATGATCGAGAGAGTACGATTTCTGTCCGGCGTACCGGTAGAGCATCGTCACCATCTCCTGACGGGTTATTATCCCGTCGGGGGTGAACGCCGTATCGCCCGTTCCCTTGACGATCGCCGATTCCCACGCCCAGTTGACTCCGGCGGCGTACCAGTCCTCGTCGAGGTCGGCGAACGGAGACTTCTTCAACGTGCGCGGCGTACCCTCGAGCCGGTGGAGAATGACGGCGAGCATCGCCCGCGTCGTCGGGGCGTCCGGGAGGAAGGTGTCGGGACTCCCGTCCCCACCCATTATCCCGCGCTCCGACACGAAATCCACATACTCGCGGAACCACGCGTCCGCGGCCACGTCGATAAAGCGGCGCGCGGGTCCGTCCCCGTCCGCCGACGCGCTCGCGGCAAGAGCGGGGAAGAGCGCAGAGACAAGAAACGATAAAATCAGGACGACGGTTATCGGCTTCTTCATTCGGGTCATTTTCATCCTTTTTGCTCCTTATCGGTTCGGTTGACAAAAACGGGCGGGGAAACCCGCCCGTTTAGATCGGCTTCGCTTCGGAAGAACGGAAAACTATCTGCTTTCGAGATAGCCGACGATATCTCCCACCGTATTGAACGAGGCGAGTTCCTCGTCCGGGATCACGATGCCGCGCTCCTCCTCGATCGTCATCAGAAGCTGAAGAATGTCGAGCGAATCGGCGCCGAGATCCTCCTTGATGCGTGACTCGGGACCGATCGGCTTGTCGCCGAGCTTGAGCTGATCTCTCATGATTTTTGCCACTTCTTCAAACATTTGATATCTCCTCCTCCCGCTTTGTGAGCCATGCGGAAATGTTTTCGTTCATCGCGCCCGCTTTTATCGTGATCGCCTGTTCGATACACTTTTCAACAGCCGCGGCGTCCGAGGAGCCGTGTCCCTTGATGACCGTTTTTTCGGTGCCGATCAGGACGCTCCCCCCGTAGTTCTGATAGTTCATAAACGCCTTCTCTTTGGCGAACATATCCTTCATTATGAAAGCGCCGAGCTTGTATCTCGTTTTTGAGTAAATGTCGCGTTTCAGCTTTTTGAGAAGCTCGAGCGCGGTCCCCTCCGTCGTCTTGACGAGGACGTTGCCGGAGAACCCGTCGCAGACGACGACGTCGTACTTTCCCGTGAGAAGGTCGCGGCTCTCCATATTGCCGACGAAGTTGACGCCGCTCTCGGCGGACAGGAGCGCGTACGCCTCGCGGCGAAGATCGTCGCCCTTCTCGGCCTCCGTCCCGACGTTGAGGAGCGCGACGCGCGGCTCCTTCTTCCCGAAGACGCATCTCATGTACTCCGTTCCCATAACGGCGTACTGAAGGAGCATTTCTGCGGTGACGTCGGTGTTCGCGCCGCTGTCGCAGATACCGACCGTTCCTCCATCCATCGTCGGAAGGATCGGACAGAAGGCGGGACGGCGGATACCGCGTATCCTTCCTATCCTGAGCGTCGCGGCGGCTACGAGCGCGCCGGTCGCTCCGCACGAGACGAGCGCGTCCGCGTCTTCCCGCTCGCGCAGAAGGCGGATCGCGGCGATCATCGAGCTGTCTTTTTTGAGTCTGATCGCGTCCGTCGGCTTGTCGTCGCCCGTTATCACGCCCGGGGCGTGGACGATCTCGATCCTGTCGGAGACGTCTCCGGCGTCCGACACGGCGGCGGAGAGCGCCGCCTCGTCTCCTACGAGCGCGAAGGAGAGATCGGCGTGCTTTCTGAGCGACGCGACAGCCCCTTTGACGTTGGCATCCGGAGAGCGATCCCCTCCGAGGCAGTCCATAATAATCTTCATCGGGTTATTCTCCGAGCTTCTTCACGTACGATCTGCGTCTCTTGTGGCGGACGGCGCGGAACCGTTTCCACTGATTGAGGATCGCCTGGTTGTCTTCGAGATTCAGGTTCGTCTCGGCGTATTCGATATTTCCTTCCTTCAGCATCCTCATAAGACCGGCGGTTATGACCGCGCCGATACCCCGGTTCATATACTCCGGGTCGACGGCGATCAGTCCGAGATCGAGGATCCGGGGCCGCTTTACCGCTTTGAGAAGGCGGACGAGAGCGGCGGGCGTCAGGTGGCCGTCCGATTTGCGGACCGCCTCCGCGATAGACGGGAAGGCGACTCCCATACAGACGACGCGGTCGTTCTCGTCGAGAATGACGGCGACGTACTTGAGATCGATTATAAGGATAAAATTGTCGATCAGCATCTTTTTCATCCCGTCGGTGAAAGGAACGGTGCCGTAAAGATCCTCGTATCCCTTGTCGATGAGCTCAAAGAGCCCGTCCGCGTAACGGTTGATAAAATCTCTGACGTTTTTCGCCTCTCCGACGCGGAGATTGTAGCGCTTCATAATGAAGTCGCTCATCTTTTCGAGCTGGCCGTCGTCCTCTTCGGGAAGATAGATCTTGCTTTCGAGCCAGTCGACTTCTTTTTTGTATCCCGACGCCTCGACGAGAGCGCCGTAATACTCGGCGTTATACTGTTCTTCAAAGGTGGAGAGCTCGTCGAAGCCCTCGACGAGAAGGCCCTCGCGCTCGAGGTCGGAAAAGCCGAGCGGACCGCATACGGTGTCCATGCCGCGCTCGGCCGCCCATTTTTCGACGGCGGCGAAGAGCGCGCCGGAGACCTCGGCGTCGTTAATCGAGTCAAAACGGGTGAAGCGGGCGCGCCGCTCGCCGTTTTTCTCGTTAGCGGAACGCTGGATTATCCCGCTGATCCTGCCGACCATCCTTCCGTCGCGCCACGCGCCGTAGTAAACGGCTTCGCAAACGTCGTAATAGACGTAATCCGAACGGAAGATCTTCTTTTCGTCGAGCCAGAGCGGGGGGGCGAAATTCCTGTTTCCGCGGTAAAGGCGCAGCGGGAAATTCAGGAATTCACGCTGTTCCTTTTTCGTTTTTATCTCCCGGACCTCCACCATGGCGTCTTACCTGTGCTTTGCGTGGAAGCTGACGCCGACGGTGTTGGGACCGCAGTGGGAGCCGGCGGTCGGGTTGACGTCGACGGTGAGGATATCGAGATCCGCGCCGAGGACTTCCAAGAGACGGTCGGCGAGCTCGGAGACGATATCGGGCGAGTCGGTGTGCGCCACGATGACGCGGTGACTCTTAACGTCTTCGCCGATCTCAAGAACGGTGCTGACGAGTCTCTCGACCGCTTTCGCGCGGCCCTTTTCCTTTCCGACGCTGACCATTTTGCCCTCGGAATTCATGTGGATGATCGGACGGACTCCGAGGAGGGTCCCCATCGTCCCGGCGAGCCCCGAAACCCTTCCGCTGTGCTTGAAGAAGCGAAGGTCGTCCGCGAAGAAATAGACGGCGAAGCGGTCGACCTCATCCTTCGCCCAGTCGAGGATCTCTTCGGCGGTCGCGCCGTTTTTATACATCGAGCCGATCTCAAGGACTATATTGAGCGAGCCGATAGTGATGCCTTTCGTATCGACCTCGTGGAATTTCCTCTCGGGATACTTCTCTTTGAGGGAAACGAGCGCGCGGTCCATCGCGTCGAACGTGGCGGTCATCGCGCGCGAGAAATGGACGTAGAGGATATCGTCGCCCGCCTCGAATACGGGTTCGAAATACTGTCTGTACGCCTCTTCGCTTATCGCCGAGGTGTTCGGAAGAGCGCCTCCGCGGAGCAGGTCGTAGAATGAATGAGCGTCGAACTCCTCAAAGTCGACGTAAGGATAGACGGATTTTCCGTCGATGCTGTACGGCATGCTGATGAGCGAATAGCCGTATTCCTCAGCCATCTTCGGGGTGATGTCGGTGTCGGTGTCGGTAAAAAGTCTGAGCATTATATCCTCCGTTCCGCCGCTCTGCGGCGATTGTTATTCAAGTACGATATAATAGTCGTAGATCGGCTGACCGCCGTCTATTACGATGACCTCCGTGTGCGGGAAGCGGGAAGCGGCGATCGCTCTCACGGCTTCCGCCTCGTCGGGCGTCACACCCTCTCCGGCGATCAGGAGCATTATGTCCGAATCAGCCGCCCCCATCTTTTCCGAAAGAGTGACGGCGGACGCCGTTCTGTCGGCGTCGTCCGTCAGAACGATCCCGTCGGAGAAGCCGATATAGTGACCGCTGACGATCCGGACGCCGTCCCTTTCGACGTCGCGGGACGCGAGCGAGACGGTCCCGGTCTTTACGGTCTTTATGACCTCGTTGACTTCATCGGCGATCGCCTCGGGATCGTCGCCCGTGAGATCCATCATCGAGACCGCGGCGTATCCCTCTCCGACGGACTTCGTGGGGAAGATCACGGCGCGGCATCCGTCGTAAAGACCGGCGGCCTGCGTCGCGGTCAGAAAGACGTTCGAGTTGTTCGGGAAGACGAAGACGGTGTCGGCGTTGACGTCGCGCAGGGCGCGCACAAAGTCCTCCGCCGACGGATTCATGAGCCGTCCGCCGTCGATAACGGCGTCGCATCCGAGCTCTGAAAAGAGGTTCTTGACTCCCTCGCCCGCCGCGACCGAAACGATTGCGTATTTCTTCCGCGGCTTATTTATCGGTTTTTCCGTTTCCTTTATGTGATTGTTGTGCTGAAGCGACATATTCTCGATCTTCAGGGTGAGGAATTCGCCGTATTCCTGCGCGATCGAAAGGACCTCGCCCGGGCGCGGCGTGTGGACGTGGACCTTGACGATCGTACCGTCCCGGAAGGCGACGATCGACTCGCCGCCCGCCTTTTCAAGCCGGTCGATAAGGACCGCGATATCGAAAGCGGCGGGATCGCCCTTCGATCTCATCAGGCGGAGAAGAAACTCGGTGCAGTAACCGAATTCGAGGACGCTGTCCTCGGTGAACGACGAAAGATCGGGTCCCGCTTCCTTCCGCAGCGAGGCGGCGGGGACGGCCGATTCGCCGTCGACGGCTCTCTTCATCCCCTCGGAAATATAAACGAACCCCGCGCCGCCGCTGTCAACGACTCCCGCTTCCCTCAGAACGTCGAGAAGGTCGGGCGTGCGCGACAGAGACTCGCGGAGCTCCGTCAGAAGATCGTTCATGTATTCGCTGAGAGTGGTTTCCTCAGTCACTCTCGAAAGAGCGTATTCGGTTGCGTCGCGGTAGACGGAGAGGATCGTCCCGTCGACGGGGACGGGCACGGCGAGATACGCCTCGTCGGACCCGGCGCGGAAGGCGCGGGCAAGAGAGCAGACGTCCGCGGTGTCGCTTTCCTTCAGACCCTTTGCGATCCCGGCGAAAATGCGCGACAAAATAACGCCCGAATTACCTCTGGCGCCGAGGAGCATTCCGTCGGAGATGAGAGACGCGGCCTCTCCGATCGACAGGGTCGTCTTCCCGGTCACGTGGGCGATGCCCGCCTCCATAGTCATACACATATTGTCGCCCGTATCCCCGTCCGGGATCGGAAAGACGTTGAGGTCGTTGACCTCGACTCTGTGTTCCTCGAGAGTCGCCGCCCCGAGAGAGATCATATTAACAAACAGTTCGCCGTCAATCCTGCAATCGTACATCGCGAATCCCCTGTATTAATTATAATTCGTAAAGATTTGCCGTTTCACGACAGAAACAGTATACCATAGAGGCGCCGCTTTGTCAATCGGAAAAGAGAGGACTCGTTCATTTTCGCGCGCGTCTCTCCGTCCTTGACTTTTTCGCCTTTTCGGGGTATGATAAAAAAAGACCGAAAGAGAGGAGGGAGCGCCGTGAAACTGTCCGGATATCTCAGGGGATATAAAAAAGAGACGGTGCTTTCGCCTCTTTTCAAGTTTTTCGAGGCGGTCCTCGAGCTCTTTATTCCCGTCATCGTGGCGAGGGTGATAGACAGATATATCCCCGCCGGGGATACGCGCGGGATCGTCCTCATGATCTGCCTCATGGCGGCGCTCGGAGCCGTCGGGTTCGGTTTTTCCGTCCTCGGCCAGTATTTCGCCGCGCGGTCGTCCGCCGGATTCGGGACGAAGCTCCGCGAGGCGATCTTCGACAAGGTCGAGTCGATGTCGTATTCGGACCTTGACCGCACTCCCGCGCCGACTCTCATCAATCGGCTGAATTCGGACGCTTCGGGCGCTCAGAGCGGACTCAATATCGTTCTGCGCCTCGTTCTGCGCTCTCCGTTCATCGTGGTCGGCTCGGCGGTCATGGCGTTCACGATCGATCTTTCGTCAGCCCTTATCTTCACGGCGACCGTCGTCGTCCTCACCGCCGCCTCGCTTGCCGTCGTTCTCTCCGGCGTCCCGGTTTTCCGCCGCTCTCAGGGGGCGCTCGATCGGGTGACGGAGCTGACCCGCGACAATATGACCGGAGTCCGCGTGATCCGCGCCTTTATCCGCGAGGACGAGGAGATAAAGTCGTACGACGAGGCGACCGAGAAGCTCTCGCGTCTGCAGAAGCTCGCCGGGAGGATATCGGGCGCGCTCAATCCCGCGACGTACGTGATAATCAACACGGCGCTCATCCTGATCCTGCGTTCCGGGTCGGTCCGTATCGGGTCCGGGTCGATGACGCAGGGACAGGTCATCGCGCTTTACAACTATATGACTCAGATGCTCACGGAGTTGTTGAAGCTCGCCGGCCTTATCGTGATGCTCGCCCGCTCGTACGCCTGCGCGGGCAGGGTCGGCGCGTTTCTCAACTCCGCGCCGGCCTCGGAGACGGAGAAAAGACGCTCCGGCGGTGAAAAGGCGGCGGAGAGCGTCGGCGGCGCCGCGCCGAGAGTCGAGTTCAGATCGGTCGCCTCGGCGTACGGAGCCGGCGCGGAGCCCGCGCTCCGGGATCTTTCGTTCAAGGCGTATCCCGGCGAGACGATAGGGATCATCGGAGGGACCGGATCGGGCAAAACGACGCTCGTCAACCTGATACCGCGGTTTTACGACGTCAGCTCGGGAGCCGTCCTCGTCGACGGCGGCGACGTCAGAGACTTTGATCCCGCCGTCCTCAGAAAAAAGTGCGCGGTCGTACCGCAGAAGGCCGTTCTCTTCAAGGGAACGGTCCGCGAAAACCTGATGTGGGGAAACCCCGACGCCGACGACGCCGCGCTGATCGAGGCTCTTCACACGGCGTGCTTTGACGACCTTGCGTCGACGCGCGACGGACTCGACACGGCTGTCGCTCAATACGGATCGAATTTCTCGGGCGGTCAGCGTCAGCGTCTGACGGTCGCCAGGGCTCTCGTCAGACGGCCGGAGATCCTCGTCCTCGACGACAGCTCGTCGGCTCTCGATTACGCGACCGACGCCGAGATGAGGCGTCGCCTCGCCTCGCTCGACTTCTCTCCGACCGTCTTTATCGTTGCGCAGAGAACGGGTTCGGTCCGCGACGCCGATCTCATCATCGTTCTCGACGACGGAGACGTCGCGGGGATGGGAAAACACGCCGATCTTCTCGAAAACTGTCCGATCTACCGCGAGATCCATCGCGTCCAGTTCGGGGACGGGGAGGTGACGGCGTGAAGACGAACAAGATCACCCGCCGGGCGATCCTCGGAAGGATCGTTCGCTTTGCGGCTCCCTATAAGTTCTCGTTGATATTTTCGTTCCTGCTCGGTCTTCTGAGCGTCTCGCTCTCCCTTTTTATCCCGGTCCTGATCGGGCGGGCTGTCGACATGATGACGGGACCGGGCGCCGTCGATTATGACGGCATCGTCCCGATCCTTTACGCTATCGCCGCCTGCGCCATCGGATCGGCGCTGTTCCAGTGGCTGATGACGGCGGCGAACAACAGAATAACTTATAACGTGACGCGCGATATGCGGCGCACGGCGTTCCGGACGCTTCAGTCGGTCCCCGTGTCGTTCTACGACGGCGTCGCTCACGGCGGCCTCGTCAGCCGTGTGATCTCCGACGTTGAGACCGTCTCCGACGGCGTTCTTCTCGGGACCTCGCACCTTTTCTGCGGCGTCGTGACGGTGGCGGCGACTCTCGTTTTCATGATCCGCCTTCAGCCGGTCGTCGCGGCGGCGGTCGCGATCCTGACTCCGCTCTCCCTGTTCGTCTCCCGCTTCGTCGCCTCGCGCACTTACGGATATTTCAAGGAGCAGGCGGAAGTCAGGGAAGAGGAGAGCGCCTTCTCCGAGGAGATCATCTCGTCGCAGAAGGTCGTCAAGGCGTTCGGGAAGGAAGAGGACGTGAAACGCATCTTCAGAGAGATCAACGCGCGATATGAGAAAAAAACGGTCCGCGCGGTCTTCTTCTCGTCGCTCGTCAACCCGTCGACGCGGCTCGTGAACTCGGTCGTCTACGCCGCGGTGGCTCTTATCGGCGCGCTTTTCGCCGTCAGCGGAGGAATAACGGTCGGCGCGCTCTCGAGCTTTCTCAGCTACGCTTCGCAGTACACGAAGCCGTTCAACGAGATATCGGGCGTCGTATCCGAGCTTCAGGGCGCGCTCGCGTGCGCCGGACGTGTTTTCGAGGTGATCGACGCGGAGCGCGAGTCCCCGCGATCCGAGGGCGAGCGCATCGGGTCTGTCCGCGGGGACGTCGAGCTTTGCCATATCGATTTTTCGTACAGGAAGGACAGACCGCTTCTCCGCGACGTCACGCTTTCGGTCAGAGCGGGCTCTCACGTCGCCGTCGTCGGACCGACCGGATGCGGAAAAACGACGCTTATCAACCTTCTTATGAGATATTACGATCCGGCGTCGGGAAGAATAACTCTTGACGGCGTCGACGTGTCGACCGTCGCGCGCGAGGACGTCAGACGGAACTTCGGGATGGTCCTTCAGGACACGTGGATCAGATCGGCGACCGTCCGCGAGAACATCGCGCTCGGCAAGCCGGATGCGACGGACGACGAGATCGAAAGGGCGGCGAGGGCGGTCCGCGCCCACTCGTTCATTACGAAATTGCCCGACGGTTACGACACCGTCCTCTCCGAGAACGGCGGTTCGCTCTCGGCGGGACAGCGTCAGCTCATCTCCGTCGCCCGCGTAATGCTGACCGCGCCGCCGATGCTCATTCTCGACGAGGCGACCTCGTCGATAGACACGCGGACCGAGATCGAGATATCGAAATCGTTCGAGCGGCTCATGGAGGGAAAGACGGCGTTCATCGTCGCTCACCGTCTGTCGACCGTCAGGGACGCGGATCTGATCGTCGTCATGCGCGACGGAGAGATCGCGGAGCGCGGGACGCACGAGGAGCTTCTCTCCGAAAACGGCTTTTACAAAAAACTTTACGACAGTCAGTGGAGGGGCGCTGAAATTGGCGAGGGATAAGGGATTCACGAAGTCGAAAAACCCCGACGGCAAAAGATACAAAAGGGATATGGCGCGCCACCTCGACGGACGCGCCCTCAAGTGCGTGACCGAGAGAAAAGACGGCGTCGAGGAGATCGTCGGAAAGGCGGGAGCGATCGTTCTGAAGGGAGACGAGCTGATCGTCTTTTCGGGCGGCGATATCCTCATCCGGGTCAACATTTACGATCTTCAGGCGTGGGAGCTGATGTCCCTCGACGGGGTCGTCCTGACCGTTCCCGACGCGGAAAGCGAGGACGGAACGCGCACGGTGACCGCTTATTACAGTTATTACAGAAAGCTCGATTGACGGGAGGCGGGAAAAACGGAAGTCAAGGTCGACCGTCAGCTCGACGGGATAACGATAAAAGAATACCTGACCCGCCGTCTCGGCTTTTCCGTCCGGCTTATAAAAAAGCTGAAGTTCTCTCCCGGAGGGATCCTCGTGAACGGGGAGTTCCGCACGGTCCGCTGTGAGCTGCGGGAAGGCGACACGCTCTCTCTCGCCGTCGAGGACGCCCCCGGGGACGTAAGCCCGTATACGCTTCCCGCGGATCTTCCGCTCGACGTGCTCTTTGAGGATGAATGGGTGACCGCTGTGAACAAGCCCGCGGGTATGCCCGCGCACCCGTCGCACGGCCATCGGCTCGACACGGTGTCGAACGCGCTCGCATTCAGATACAGCGACAGATACTACGTGTTCCGTCCGGTGAACCGGCTCGACCGCGACACGAGCGGGTGTATGCTGACGTCGAACAGCCGCGACGCCTCGTATAAAATGTACGAGGCGATGACAGCCGGGAAGATCAAAAAGACTTATATCGCCGTCGCTGACGGGATATTCGGCGAAAAAGAGGGACGGATCGACGCGCCCGTCGCGCGGTCGCAGACGAGCATCATAACGAGAAGGGTCGACCCGTCGGGGAAGCCAGCGTCGACCGGATACCGCGTTATCGCGGAGGGGGACGGACGGTCACTTCTCGTTCTCCGCCCGTTGACCGGGAGGACGCATCAGATCAGGGTCCACCTTTCTCATATCGGTCATCCGGTTACGGGCGACGATATGTACGGGACGAGGTCGGAAGCGATCGGAAGACAGGCGCTTCACTGCGTCCTGACGTCGTTTCCGCATCCCGCGACGGGCGAGACCGAGACGGTTTTCGCGCCGCTCTTTCCGGATATGGAAGAGCTTATAAAAACGGATTTTCCCGATGTGGATCTGAAAGAGGAGATTTTATGACGGATGAACGTGGGATCCCGGCGGAGAAAAGGGGAATACTGAAATACGTCCCCGTCCCGTCGCTCGTGTTTTTCATTATCGGAGTTACCGCGGCGGCGCTCCACGTGTCGTTCGTTCTGTTTCCGCGCTTTTCCGACTTTTTCAACGGAACGGTGTCGGCGGCGTTCAGAGCGGTCCTCGCTTACGTCACGTCCGTCTATCCCGCGTCGCTCGCCGAGCTGGTGGTGATATCGACCCCGATAATCCTGTTTTTGACGCTTCGCGCTCTCTGGCGGTATATGACCGACAGACCGCACGGCTTCTCACGCGCACTCGCGATCGTTCTCTCCGTCGCCGCGCTCATGTATTCTCTGTTCGTCTTCGATTTCGCGGCGGGATACCGCACGACGAGGATCGCCGACAGGATGGGCCTCACGGTGGAGAAGACGACGGCGGAGGACCTTTATTCCGTCACGCAGAACGTGATCGGAGAGCTGAACGCCGAGGTCCCCACGGTCGCGTTCCGGAACGGAGCGTCCGTCATGCCATATTCTCACGAACGGTGCGTCGAGCTGATATCCGAGGCGTACGACAGAGCGAAAGAGGATTATCCGTTTCTCATAAATCTGAAAGGGGTCCCCGTCAAGCGGCTCGTCACGTCGAAAATCGTGACTTACACCCACATCTCCGGGATGTTTTCGTTCTACACGGGCGAGGCCAATCTCAACACGAACTACCCCGATTTCGTCAACGTGTTCTCGACCGCTCACGAGATGGCGCATCAGAGAGGGATCGCGAGGGAGGACGAGGCGAATTTCGTCGCGTTCGTCGTTCTGATCCGCTCGGACGACCCGTATCTCAGGTACTGCGCCTATCTCAATATGTACGAATATCTCGCCGACCCGCTCTACTCGGCGTCGAAAAAGCTCTATTCATCCGCCGCGGCGAAGCTCGATAAAAACGCCCGCGCGGACCTCAGGGCGTATTCGGAATTCTTTACCAAGTACAAAAACTCGACCGCTTCGAAGATCACGGAAAGGGTCAACGACGGATATCTCGTTCTTCAGGGAACGGAGGGAACGAGGAGCTACGGACTCGTCGCCGATCTCGCCGTCGCGTATTATATGAACGGGGACGGCGAGGGACGAATAGAATGAATCTGAGGGAAAAGCGATCGGTTCGGATCGGATAAGCCATTTTCGGCAAATACGTATAATTACCCGTTCATTTTAGACAAATGTGTGAACACCCAACGGAAAACGGGCTTGAAAACAGTATAAAACGACCATAATTATTAATTTCGTGAAAAACATGGACCGAAAGTCTTCCATTTTTTCCGGATTACTGCTATAATGGTAATCGGTGAAGTGCCCCCTGCGCGCGTTTTTTTGCGCTTCGGGCGCGTTTTGCCCTGTTCGGATCTTTGCTTTTTCCGCCGTCCCGGAAAGCGGAACGGCTATATAAAAACCGTAAAAAGGAACTATTCGGAATGGAAAAGATACTCGTAAGAGGCGGGCATCCCCTTTGCGGATGCGTTGAGGTCAGCGGCTCGAAGAACGCCGCCCTCCCCATAATCTACGCGTGTGTTCTTGTTCGTGACAAGTGTATCATAGAGAACGTCCCGTGCGTCAGCGACATCCGGCACAGCTTCGATATCCTTCGCGGCATCGGAGCCCGTATCCGCAATCTGACGAAGACGACGGTCGAGATCGACTGTACCGACGTCGAGTGCGGCGTGTCCGAGTACTCGCTCGTGAGACAGCTCCGCGGCTCGTATTATCTTCTCGGCGCCGAGTTCGGCCGCTTCGGGAGATCCCGCGTCGCTTATCCCGGCGGATGCGATTTCGGCGTCCGTCCGATCGACCAGCATATAAAAGGCTTTGAGGCGCTCGGCGGGCGCGTCGTCACCGACGCGGGCTATGTCGAGATCACGTCGGACACGGGAAGACCGAGAGGCGCGAGCATTTATTTCGACGTCTCCACCGTCGGCGCGACGCTCAACGTTATGATCGCCGCCGCTACGTGCGAGGGAATGACGGTTATCGAGAACGCCGCGAGAGAACCGCACATCGTCGACTGCGCGAACTTCCTCAACAGCTGCGGCGCGCGGATATCCGGCGCCGGCTCGGACGTCATCAAGATCAAGGGCGTTGAACGGCTCCACGGAACGACCTACGCCATCATCCCCGATATGATCGAGGCTGGCTCCTATATGGCGGCCGCGGCGGCCACGCACGGCTCGGTCCGCGTGACGAACGTTATCCCGAAGCACCTTGAGTCGATCGCCGCGAAGCTCGAGGAGGCGGGCGTCGTCATCGACGAATTCGACGACGCTGTCCACGTCTCGGCTCCCCGCGCGCTTCGCCACACGAACATCAAGACGCTCCCGTATCCGGGATTCCCGACCGATATGCATCCGCAGATGTGCGCTCTGCTGTGCGGCGCGGAGGGAACCAGTTTTATTAACGAATCGATCTTCGACAACCGTTTCAAATACGTCGAGGAACTCAAGCGTATGGGCGCGAAGATCAAGGTCGACGGCAGGATCGTCTCGATCGAGGGCGGAAATCCTCTCTCGGCGGCCCCGCTCATGGCGGTCGATCTGAGGGGCGGCATCGCCGTCGTCATCGCCGCTCTCACCTGCGACGGCGTCAGCGAGATCTCCGGAGTCAACCTCATCGAGCGCGGATACGACGACGCGGTCGGCAAGCTCCGCGGCCTCGGCGCCGACATAAAGAAGGTTTTCTGTCCGGACCCGGACATAAAGAAAGCAAACGCGTAAAGAAAGGAAGTCGATCAAAATGGTAGTAACGAAAGAAACCGTAATCGGCGACGTTCTCGACCGCGATCCCGAGGCGGGACGCTTCTTCCTCGAGATCGGGATGCACTGCCTGACGTGCCCCGTGTCGAGAAGCGAGACGATCGAACAGGCGTGCGCGGTCCACGGCACGGACGCGGACGCGCTCGTCGCGACTCTCAACGGATACTTCGCCGAGAAAAAATAAAAAAGGAAAACGGAGAGATACAGCGGGATCGTGAGTCTCGCTGTATCTGCTTTAACTATGAAAGATGAAAAAGATCAGATTGCCGGTCCTTGACGAAAGGATGCTTCTCATCGCCTCGCAGGTGCGCGAGGGCGGGATACCCGCCGACGTCGGGACCGATCACGGATACGTGCCGATCTACCTCGTCGAGAGCGGTCTCTGCCCGCGCGCTGTCGCGACCGATATCAACAGCAAGCCGCTCGATATCGCGCGCACGAACGCGAAAAGCTACGGAGCGGACGACAAGATCACCTTTTGCCTGTCCGACGGGCTCCGAGAATTCGACCCCGCCGCGCTCGGCGTCACGGACGTCATCGTCGCCGGAATGGGCGGCGAGCTCATCGCTTCGATAATCGGCGCGACCGATTTCGTGAAGACGCCCGGCGTCCGGCTGATCCTTCAGCCGATGAGCTCCGTGCCCGAGCTGCGCGGATATCTCTACGAGATGGGTTACGACGTCAAGCGTGAAAAGCTCTGCCGCGCGGGCGACAAGATATATACGTGTTTTACCGCGGAGTACGACGGGGTCTCACGCACCCTGACGGACGCCGAGCTCTGTCTCGGCCGCGATATCGGCTCGGAGGAGTCGGACGAATATCTGAACGAATTTCTCGTCAGGACGGCGACGAAGCTGCGCGTCCGTCTCGAAGGGCGACGCCGCGGCGGTCTGCCCACCGAAAGGGAAGAAGCGCTTCTCTCCGAAGTCAGCGCCATTGCAAAAGCGAGGGGGTTCGATATCAAATGAGCGAAAAAACCTTTCTCACCGTCAGGGAGCTCAGCGAGCGCCTCGACGCGATCTGGCCGCCGTCGCTTTCCGCGCCGTGGGACAACGACGGGCTGATGTGCGCGCCCGATCCGGACGCTCCCGTCCGCCGCGCCGTCGTCTCTCTCGACGCCACGCTGCCCGCGATCAGATACGCCGCGGAGTCGGGCTCGGTCCTCGTCACTCATCATCCGATGATTTTCCGCGGTCTTTCGTCGGTCGTCTCCGGCGATTTTCTGTCGGACCGCGTGATATTCGCTCTCAGAAACGGCGTCGCGGTGATCTCCGCCCACACGCGGCTCGACGCCGCGAAGGGCGGCGTCAACGACGCTCTCTGCGCCGCCGTAGGGATCGTCCCCGACCGTGATTTCGGCGACGACGAGTCCCCGACGCTCGGCAGGGTCGGAACGCTTTCGGGCGGACCGCTCGACGCCTGCGAATTTGCGCGCCGCGTCAAACGGGCGCTCGGCTCGCCCGCCGTCACCGTGACCGGAGACGGAAGGATCAGCCGCGTCGCGGTCGTCGGCGGATCGGGCGGCGATTTCATCGTTCCCGCCCTGAAAGCGGGAGCCGACGCGCTCCTCACCGGCGAGGCGGGATACAACAGCGCGGAGGACGGCGCCGAAAACGGCGCGATCACCGTCGTCGAGGCGGGACACTACCACACCGAGGCGCCCGTTCTTCCCGTGATAGCCGAAGAACTCGGAAAACTCGGAGTTGAGGTCGGGACGGTATTCGATTCATACCCGTCGCGCGTATATTAAAACCCCTGAAAGAAGGCTTGATTCAGTTGCAAACGATCTTACTTATCGGATTTTCGCTCCTCGCGGGGCTTCTCATGTCGCGCGTCGCGAAGCTCGCGGGGCTCCCCGCGGTCACCGCTTATCTCGTCGCGGGAATAATCATCGGTCCGTTTTCGCTCGGACTTCTCGGCGTTCCCGGCCTCGGCTTCGGCTCTCTCGAGGAGGTGAAGTCGATGGGGCTGATCTCGGACGTCGCGATGGGCTTTATCGCCTTCTCGATCGGAAACGAGTTCCGCATCTCACAGCTCAAAAAGAACGGAAAGCAGGCGACGGTCGTCGGGATCATCCAGGCGGTCGCGGCTACGGTCCTCGTCGACGCCGTCCTGATCGGCGTCCACTTCCTGTTTCCCGATAAGCTCTCGATCCCCGCGGCGATCACGCTCGGGGCGATAGCGGCGGCGACGGCGCCCGCGGCGACGCTCATGGTCGTCCGCCAGTACAAGGCGAAGGGCCCGCTCACCGACATCCTTCTGCCGATCGTCGCGCTCGACGACGCGGTCGGCCTCGTCATCTTTTCCGTCTCGTTCGGTATCGCCGGATCGATGAACGGCGGCTCCGTCGACGTGTTCTCCGTCGTCGTCTCCCCGATCGTCGAGGTCGTCATGTCGCTCGCGCTCGGATTCGTCGTCGGTCTCCTCTTCAACCTCACCGAAAAGCTCTTCCACTCGAGAAGCAAGCGTATGTCGATCTCCGTCACGTTCGTCTTCCTGACGGTCGCCCTGACGAAGCTCGAATTTGCGATCGGCCCCGTTAAGGTCGGCTTTTCGTCCCTCCTCGCGTGCATGATGCTCGGCACCGTCTTCTGCAACGTCTGCGACGTGTCCGAGGAGCTCATGGAGAGGACGGACAGATGGACCGCGCCTCTTTACATACTCTTCTTCGTCTTCTCGGGCGCGGAGCTCGATTTCAACGTCATCTCCGATCCGGTCGTCATAATGATCGGTCTCATCTACATCATCAGCCGTTCGGTCGGAAAATACGCCGGGGCGCGCTCGTCGTCGAAGATGATGAAGTGCGAGGACAACATCGTGAGGTATCTCGGGATAACGCTTCTGCCTCAGGCGGGCGTCGCTCTCGGGATGTCCGTGATGGCGGAATCTCTCGGCGCCGACGGGCCCGTCATCAGGAACGTCGTTCTCTTTTCGGTGCTCGTCTACGAGCTGATCGGCCCGACCCTGACCAAGATCGCCCTGACGAAAGCCGGCGAGATCGTCCCCGAGGGGAAGAAGAGCTCGCGCGGCGACAAAAACGTGAAATCGCACCGCGGACGCGACGCCGTGTGACATTCATACAATATTAACATTTTTGTGTTACAATACAAACGGCAGGATCTTGACGGCAGTTCAATCTGCAAGCGGCAAAAGCCGCGGAGGGTTCAGATATGAAAGACGAGGCGGATCCGCGATATTATTCGAAAAATGAAATGAATATAAGCGCGACGGGCGCCGTTTCGGACGGCGCGTCGTTTCGCGCGTTTGAAAACGAGACCGGGGCGACGCCTGCCGGTCTCGCTTTTTTCAAGGAGGCGGCGGAGCGCGCGGACGAATTCACCGGCGGCGGATGGTGCGTCGCGGCCGTTTACCCGGAGCGGTGCAAGCTCCTCCGGGAGCTCTTCGGCTGGGACGAGGTCGGCCCGGTGATCGACGGGATGACGGAAGAGATAAAGCGCGCCGCCCGTCTTGACGGCGGGATCGGGGGCTTCATCCCGCCCGACCGGTTTTTCGCGATAATAAAGGACGACGAGGACAGGATCGCCGCCCTGTACGAAAAATTGAGCTCGATTTTCAGCCGCCTCGGCGCGCCCGAGAGCTTCTCGGTCATCCTCGGCGTCGCCGCGATCGACGGGTCCTCGCCCGATATAAACGTCTACTTCAACCGCGCGTCGCTCGTCGCGGAGGAGAAGACGGAGGGCAATCTCAGGATCCGCCGTTTCGACGCGGTCGCCTTCCGCAGATACGCGGAGGAATTCCGCCTTCTCTCCGATTTCAGAAACGCGATCGCGAACGGCGAGATCTCCTTCTGCCTCCAGCCGCAGTACAACGTGAAAAGCGGAAAGATCGTCGGCGCGGAATCGCTCGCCCGGTGGGTCAGGAAGGACGGCGTCGCCGTCTCGCCCGCCTATTTCGTGCCGATCCTCGAAAAGAGCAACCTGATAACGAAGCTCGACGCGTTCATTTGGGATTCGGTCTGCCGCTGGATCAGAGACAGAAGACGGGCGGGACGCCAGACGGCGCCGATCTCCGTCAACGTATCGCGCGTCGATCTGCTCTCCTTCGACGTGAAGGAGCACTTCGACGGTCTTATCGGCAAATACGGCCTGTCGAGGAAGGACGTCAAGATCGAGATAACCGAATCCGCCTGCGTCGGAGACTCCCACGCCGTGTACGAGGAGATCTCCCGCCTCCGCGAGGAGGGATACTCCGTCCTGATGGACGATTTCGGCAGCGGATATTCGTCGCTCAATATGCTCGGCAGGATACGCGTCGACGTCATCAAGCTCGACGCGCAGTTCCTCCGCATCGACCGCAGGGAGGAGAACAGAGGGATCAACGTCCTCGAATCGATCTTCAATATGACGAAAACGCTCGGGACTCCGGTCATAGCCGAGGGCGTCGAGAGAAGGGAACAGGTCAGGTTCCTCTCCGGACTCGGGTGCGGCTATATGCAGGGATATTATTTCTCGCCGCCGATGACCGTCGCGGAATTCGAGGCGCTGATCGACCGCGGAGACGCCGTCGACCCCGCCGGGATCGTTTTCAGGGCGAACGAGCAGTTCCGGACGACGGAATTTCTGAGCGAGAGCGTCTACAGCGACGCGATGATAAACAACATCCTCGGCCCGGTCGCGTTTTACAGGCGTCACGGCGAGGATATCGACATAATCCGCTATAACGAGCAGTTTTTCGAGCTTGTCGGCATCGAACCGGCGGAGATGAACGTGCGCCGGTACGGTATCCAGAAATACCTCGTCCCGGACGACGTCGCGAAGCTGAACGCGCTCCTCGACTACGCCGGAGAGCACCGCGCCGTCGGCGCGCAGGGCACGGTCCGCGCGATAAGGCCCGACGGGACCGTCGTCAGCTTTTCGCTCCGCATTTACAGCCTCGGGATCGACGACGACGGCGAACGGTTTTACTGCTCCGCGCGCGACGTCTCGGAGCTTCAGCTCCTCAATTACGACCTGCCCGGCGCGTATTTCAGGTGCACCGTCGACGCCGGCTCGCCGTTCATCTACGTCAGCGAGAATTTCAAGGAAATGACCGGTTACGGCGAGGACGACCTCCGCGAGCTCTTCGGAAACAAGCTGATCAATATGATCCACCCCGCCGACAGGGCGCAGCTCGAGGACGAGCGCAGCCGCGTCGCCGCGGGCGAGCTCCGCACGGTCAGGCCGTACAGGATAAAGGTAAAGGACAAGGGATACGTCTGGGTCGCCGAGCAGGCGCGGCTCACCGATGTCTTCGGCAAAACGTGCCGCCAGTGCGTCCTTATCGACGTCGACGACGTCATGAAGATCAGGAACCAGATGCGCCTTCTGACGAAATATATGACCGACACGATCCTCTTCCTGCGCCGCAGGGACGAGGGGCTCGTGTTCGAGACGGCTGTCCACGGCCTCGGCGGGGCGTTCGGCGAGGACGCCGAGCGGTTCACCGGGTCGATGAACGGCGGCGCGTTTTTCGACCGGATCGGATTCGGCGGAAGCGGCCTTTCGCGCGACGAGCGCGCGATGCGCTTCGCGGAGTCGATAGAGGGCGTGGACCGCGCGTTCACCGTCCGCCTCGACGGCGGCGCCGTCGTCCCGATAATCGCGCACTCCTTCAGGGTCAGGGACGAAAGAGCGGCGGACGAAAGAAGCACCGCGGAGTATATCATCCTCCTCCACCACCGCGACAAACCGGTGGAGTGACCCCGGGCCCGCCTCCCAGGCGCGCCCCCGCGCGCCCCGACGTGCCCCGGCGCACCCCGGCGCGC
>JAFSWB010000061.1 GCA_017444735.1 Clostridia bacterium
TACGGATTTTTCCATTTTATGTGCCGGGTCACGGAAGTTACCCGATCTATCGCCGTTTTTGCCCGCTTTGCAACGCAAAGCGTCTCGACGTACGCCAGTACGCCTCACGGGGCAAAGAACGACGATTCTGCATCTAATTGCGACAGCCCCTTTTTTTCTTTTTACGGGTGTATGCGGGAAACCGCAATCGACACCGTCGAAGGAAATATGGTAAAAATATAGTATCCATAATACTCTTCGGAGGTTGAACCATGAAACATCATTTCGGGAAACGCGCGGCGGCGCTGGTCCTCGCGCTGCTGATCATCCTGCCCGCTCTGCCTCTTTCGGCGGCGGCGGCAAATCCGGCGCTGAACGTGACGCCCGCGCCCGGTTTCACCGTCTACCGCTTCGACGGGGCGACGGCGGACGCGCGATCGGGCGTTCCGGTCCCCGGCAACGTTATCGATCTCAGTCAGACGGTTTATTTTCTGACCGGGAACGACGTGCAGATGAGCGGCCTGTGTCTCTGGCCGGTCGAGGGGGACGAGCTTCCTCCCGCGACGATCTGCAATTCAGGGTATAAGGACAAGGTTTATTCGAGCGACCTTCTGTCGCTCTTTCAGGTGAGTTCTTCAAGTCTTATGGCGGGAACGATCCTCGGGAAAGACGTCGGCTACGACTGGGACACCGGGAAGTTCTACGCGAACGGCGGCTACGCGCTGAGGTATATGGCGGCGGGCGAGATGTACCCGGAGCCCGGCACGTACAGATTCCTGATGTTTTACAGCAACAGCGTATACTATTCCGACGTCTACACGATAACGGACGACAACAACCTCTGCGCGAATCAGGGCGTCGCGGACGTCGTGTGGGTCGTGGACGATCATCCGGCGTCGACCGTTCCCTACAACGTGGATGAGAGCAAGGCGAGCTTCGGTCTGTCGATCCTTCTTCCCGCGGACGTCATGGGGATAAGCAGCGTCCGCCTTCTCAAAGCCGACTACGATATGTTCGGAAGCGACAGCTACATATGGTCCGGCGTCAACTCGCCCGGAGACTCTTTCCGGGTCGGGTCCTACAAGGACGAGGGCGTCTTTGAGGAAGGACACTGCTTCTCTCTCGAAGACTGCGAAATTTCAAATATGAGCCGCGGATCGTACCGCGTCAAGGTCATCGCGGGCGACGGCCGCGTTTTCATCGACAATTCGGTCGTCGTCGTAAAAGAGGTGTCGGCGGACCCGCCGGTCATCACGACCGCTTCCCTTCCGTCCGGCAAGGTCGACGAGCCGTACTCGGCGACCGTTGAGGCGACGCCCGTCAGCGGCGGCGCGATCACGTGGACTCTGTCGGGCAAACTGCCCGACGGGCTGACGTTCGGCTCCGACGGCACGATCTCCGGCACGCCGACGAAAGAGGGGGTCTACTCCTTCGCGATCCGCGCGAACGAGGAAGGCGCGGGATTTGCGGAAAAAGACTATTCGATCACGGTCGCCGAGCCCGATCTCAAGATCGTCGGCGACGGATATTTCTGGTACAACAGCGTCGGCGAGCAGATCAAGTTCGGGAGCACGTATACCGTCTCGATGAGCTTCAACCGCTCGCCGCACGCTGGCGAGACCGCGTCCGCGTCCGTTTACTATACGACGGTCGACGGCGCCGAAAGAAGGCTCGACCACACCCTCACGATGTACAGCTGGGGCGGGATGAACGAGTCAAACCGGCTTCCCGAGGACGCCGCGAGGGTCGATCGGGTCGAGTTTTATCTCAACGGGGAGCGCGTCTTTGTCCGCACCCTCGGCGCTAGCGTCGCTCCGGCGTTTGAGCTGAAAGTGACGGGATCGTCCGGGCAATCCCTGTACGCGGATATTTACAACGAGTCCGGCGAATTTGTCAGATCTCAATACGTCGGTTATTCCGGAGGAACGTTCAATTTCGATTCTCTTCCCTCCGGGACGTACCGGATCATGCTGTCCGGAAACCTTTACGGCTTCGGACGTCAGAATTACGGGGAAACGACCGTGACGCTCAGGGACGGCGTGAAAGAGAGAGTGACGCTTCCCGTCGTCCCGCACTACGCGACGAATATCACCCTCGATTCAACAGCCGAGGGAAGCCGGTACTGTTACGCGACGTACGAATGGTACGCCGACCCCGAGGGGACGGTGCTGCTGCAGACGGGCTCCTCGCGCACTCTGCTCGACGACGAGGCGGTCTACGTGCGCGCCCTGCCGAAATACAGTACGACGGAAACGAATCTCCCGACCGGGTTGACCCGCGTCGACCGCGGCGGCTCGACAACCGGGTTCGGCAAAGTGACGCTCACGCTGCCGAAGAAGCCGACGGTGACAGCCCGTTTGTCCGCTCTCTGCGAACAGGTCGACGGGAGCGCTCCCGCCCGCGGATATTACTCAGTCAGCGTGACGATATACGGCGAACCGGGTTATTCCAATAACTATTATTACTCGCCCAACTGGCGTGAGGGCGAAGCGCTGACGCTCGACTATCTCACGGAAGGAACGAAAATCGTCTTCACGGGCGCGACCGGATGGGGCAGTTACATTTACTTCGTAACGGCTGAAGACGTGGCGAGAGGAACTCTCGAGCTCAACCCGACCGTTCCGCTTGCTGACGGTCTTATCCGCTGGAACGCGACTTATACCGACTCTACGGGAACGTATCCTTACAATAATTACGTTTACAATATGCGTCTTTTGAAAGAGGACGGGACCGAACTCCCGTTCATCCGCAGAGACGAATTCCTCGTGCTGTCCGATCCGTCCGCGGTCGCCTTCGGCGAAAAGCTGACGCTTTCCGTCTGGAGGGGGGACGAGGAGTATCCCGATTCCGCGGGCGCGGGGGTATTCACCGTTACGAACGACGCGGGAAGACGCTCCGGCAGCGTCGTCGTTCCGATGGTACAGCGGCCGTCATTAAGCGTCGACGTTTCCCGCGGTCTTGAGCTTCAGGACGTCACCCTGCTCTTATTCGGCGCCGACGGGAACCTCGTCTGGCAGAAGCGCGACGCGGAGGGCTCGAGCCTGAACACAAGATTCCGGCTTTCCACTCCGCGCCTGGCGGCGGGAGCTTACTATCTGGGTATCGGGCCCACCTCTTACCTCGACGGACTCGATCCCGAAGCGTACGACACGGCGGCGGAGCTGATCGCTCTTCCGTATTCCGCGGTAACCTCAGCGGTAACGGATCCGTTCGATCACACTTACATCGGCGAGCTTACGCTCCCGGAGGGCTTCCGCGGCGCCCAGATGATAAATCTCGGTCTGTCCGGGGTCCGGATGTCGAAGGAGGTCGGCGAGCAGTTCCGCCTCGACGTCACGGTCACGCCGAAAGCGGGATTTACCTGGGGCAACGGACGGTACGACGACGTTGAGATCTACGCGGTGACCAATCAGAAGCAGAACAGCACCGGAGAAGGGTATATTTCGACGCGTTCGCTCTCGGTCAACGGGGTCCCGATCGAGATAAACCGCTGGGGAGAACAGAACGGTATAATCCAGGGAAACGGAACCATAACGCTGAGACTCACTAAGGCGCAGGTGGAAGAACTGGGCGGTTTCCCGCTCAAGCTCTCCACGACCTGCATTCAGTCGAACGCCGAAAAGCTCGAAGCGACGGCGTATCTGCGCTATCACGACGCGCTCGGCGCGTATCGCAGCGACTACGTCGGTCAGTTTTCCGAATCGACGGACGCGCTCACGCTGACCGCGCCCGGCACGATATCCGACGGGCAGTTCTACATATACGGCAGAGGTCCCGCGTCACTCAGCGGGGACCCGTACACCGTGACGCTTTATCTCGGCGGCGAGCCGGTCGGCTCGGGCGTGACGGACAACCGGCGCGGCTACTATCATATCGCGGTGAATCTCGACGAGAGCCGGCTCCGTCCCTTGCAGGAGCTCAGATTCGCCGTATCCGGCGCGTTTGCCGGAGGAGCGAGAGCGTATAACTCCGAAGAACAGGTCTCTCTTTATAACCCCGAGGGCGCTCAGGTCCAGACGTTCACGCTCAACTGGGAATCGCATCTCGGCGACTTCGAGGCGGGAAGAGGTCAGTCGATAATCATCCTCAACGACGGCGCCGCGCCGAATCTTTACAAATCGTGGTATCGCGGCGCCAACAGATATACGGAAGCCGGAAAAGTCTTCTGGACCGTCACTTTCTCGGGCCATCCCGAAAAAGTCGAGGGAGCGCGCGTCTACGTCCCGCGCAACGGAAAGACCGAGTGCCTCGAATGCGTCAGGCAGTCCGACGGAAGCTGGGCTTCGGAGCCGACCTTCTTCTACGGCGCGGCTCCCGACGGCGCGTGGGTCGAGTTCGACTGCCCGGTCGAATACGGCTACGTTAGCGATCCGGAGAGCGCGTTCTCCGACGGCGACGTCGCGGAATTCCTCAACCTGCTCTCGGGCAGCGACAGCTTTACGGGAGCCGAGGGCAACCCGCTGAACGGCGACGTTCTGACGTTCCTTATCGGCGACAGTGAAAGCGGCCATCTCCCGGTCGGCTTCTCCCTCTGGAAGGAGGAGTGGAACGAGGAGGAGCTTGAAAGGTTCCGCGCGCTTGAAGACGGCGCCGCCACCCCGAACCTGCTCTCCTACAGCGAGGGATATATGACCTTCGGCGAGGGTGAGGACGCCTTCACGGTATGGGCGACGGATACGGTTTACCGTTACGTCGACCACGACGACAACTCGAAACACCTTTACGAAGAGACGATATACACGCCCGATTTCAGGATGGTCTCCTCGTGGGACGAAGCGGCGCGGACGAAGCAGGTCTCGATCCTCGCGATCGGCGGTCTCGGCTACGTCGATCCCGACGTCGGAGAGACCGAAGACGAGACGCTCCGCGAATTCGCCAGAACAGCGGCGGTACAGACGATATGGCTGACGTTCTATCAGGAATTCGCTTACGCGCTCGCCGACGCGATAACGGCGGAGCCCGGAGAGGCAAATCAGACTTCCGGCGGAATATCGAACGTCGCCGTCTCCCGCGTATCGGCCCGCCGCGGCCCGAGTCCGCAGGAGATCATCGACGGAGTCAAGCGGCTCGAAAAGATGAAGGAGAAAACCGAGAAGTTCCTCGACAATCCGGCGATCAAGTTCACGACCGAGTCGTTCAACTGGTGTCACGGAAGGGAGATATCCTCCTACGACATCCGCAAGATAAAGGACTTCCTCGACGACAACCCGTGCCTCAAACGGCTTTACAAATTCTATCGCTCCGGCACCGACGACGCGAACAACCCGTACCGGGTGATCGCGGAGGCCGACGCGGTCTACTACAAGATCGGAATGGGCGAGCTCGGCAAGATCGTCGAGAACTCCTTCAACGCGGGCTCGTATCTACAGGGGAGCGCCAAGGAAGCCGCCAAGAAGGTCGGCGACGCGATGTACAAGGGCGCCGTGGAGACGCTCAACGATTCGTGGTATAAGTTGATGTGGGAGGCCGACGTCTTCTCGAACCAGAGCGAAAACCTCGCGCACGATATCTACCTCGCCGCAAAGCGAGCCGAGCGCGAGGAGACCGGGATCGGCGGGCTCTGCTCGGAGGGGATCAACTGGTCACGCTTCCCCACCCGCCTTTACGACTACAACAGATATTTCGGATACGGGCCCCGCTCGTATCTGAGAGTCTCCCCGCCTCCGGGCCCGCAGGGACGCTACGACCCGTCCGGTTACGTTTACGAGGCGGTCCCCTCGAACAGAGTCGAGGGAGCGGAGGTCACGCTGTGGCAGCTTGACGAGCCGACCGTCGAAACGGACGGAGAAGGACAGGTCGCATACCTTTCGGGCGGCGCCCTCTTCTCGGTCGACGCGGAGCTCTTCGGAATCGAGCCGAACCCGCAGACTACGGGCGCGGACGGGCGGTATCAGTGGTTCGTTCCCACCGGATGGTGGCGCGTCACCGTCTCGAAGGCGGGATATGAAGTCGGCGACACGGGAGTCGACGGCAAGTTCGGCGTCGGAGCCGCGTACAACGCGACGGACGGCAAATGGTATATGCCGGTCCTTCCCGAACAGCTCGACGTCAACATTCCTCTCGTGAGCTATGAGTCGCCCGAGGTGTCGAAGATCGTCGCGAACACGAAGGGGCTGTTCGTCGTATTCTCAAAATATATGGACGAGAGCACGCTTTCCTCCGACCGCTTCGAGCTCCTCGTGAACGGCAGGAGCGCGGATTTCGCACTCTCGTTCGTCGACAGCGAAAAGAGCGGACCGTCGGACGGCGCGCCGAGCTATACCCGCACCGTGAAGCTGACGTATCCCGGAATGGCGGAAAACGACTCCGTTTCGCTCGTGATCGACAACAGAGTCGAGAGCTACGCCGGCGTCGCGATGGAAAGCCGCTGTGAGAGCGGCATTCTGACCGTCGCCGCCCCCGGAACGGCAGAGACGCCGACGGCGAGCGTTCCGTCCGGCGAGGTGGAAGAAAACACCGCTGTCGTGATCGTCCCGCCGACCGAGGGTACGGTCGTCCGTTATACTCTCGACGGGTCCGATCCGACGGAGGACAGCCCGATCCTCACCGACGCGATAATCATCACCGAAGAAACAACGGTCAAGGCGATCGCGACCGGCGCGCTCGTCGCGTCGAGCGGAGTGCTCTCCGTCAGATACACGACGCCCTCTCCGATAAGCGCGCCCGAGAGAGTCACGGCCGAGGTGGACGGCAAGCCCGTGAGCGACGGGGATACCGTCGAGCCCGGCAAGCTGACGCTCGTCTGCGCGACCGAGGGAGCGGAGATCTGGTACACGACCAACGGCGTCTGCCCGTGCGACGACGAGACGGCGAGAAATCTCTACACGGGTCCCGTCGATCTCTTGCCGGGAACGTATTACTTCCGCGTCAGGGCTCTGAAGGACGGCGTCTGGTCCGAGGGACTCCCGCTTCACCTCACGGTGAAAGCGCCCTTCACGAATCCGTTTGTCGACGTAAAGGAAACCGAGTATTATCACGACCCGGTGCTGTGGGCGGTGTCGCACGATCCTCAGATCACGAAGGGCGTAAGCGCCGACCGGTTCGCGCCGGACGAAACCTGCACGCGAGCACAGGTCGTCACGTTCCTGTGGAGAGCGAGCGGTCAGCCCGAACCGACGGCGGCGTCGAATCCCTTCAGCGACGTAAAGCCGGACGATTACTTCTGCAAAGCGGTCCTGTGGGCGGTCGAAAAGGGCATCACGAAAGGAACCGACAAGACGCACTTCAGTCCCGACGAGGGATGTACCCGCGGTCAGGTCGTCACGTTCCTGTGGAGGGCGAAGGGATCTCCCGCGCCCGCGGGCTCGTCGAATCCCTTCCGTGACGTGAAATCGGACGATTACTTCTTCAGCGCGGTCCTGTGGGCGGTCGAAAACCGCGTCACTGCGGGAACCGGCGCAAAGACCTTCTCTCCCGGGGACACCTGCACGAGAGGTCAGATCGTCACGTTCCTCTATCGCGATATGGCGTAAACGCGCGCGCAAAAAAAGAGCGCTCCCGGTTCGGCGCGGCGTGATAAGGAAGTATTTTATATTTTCTTTGCCGCGCCGAAGCTGAATTCGCCTGCGGCGAGCTAAATTGTGCTTCGCACAGCTAAATTGAGCTTCGCTCAGCTAAATTCGCTTGCGCGAGCTTGAGGGCGAATTCAATTTAGCTGAAAA
>JAFSWB010000062.1 GCA_017444735.1 Clostridia bacterium
AACGGCGATAGAAAAAGCACATAAAATGGAAAAATCCGTAGGATTTTCACCTCAAAAAGATGAAAACTACGGATTTCTGTTTGCTTTATTCGATTTTTAACCCGTGCTTTTTCGATCTGCGCTAAGTGCGACAGCCCCTTTGATTATTATGACGGACCGTGGTTTACGTCTATGTAATCGCTGCAGAAGTGAACGTAGATATCACCGCGCTTCGGAGAGAAACGAGTCATATCGACGCTGTCCCTTCCTCCACCGACCCAGATGTCATACTTCAGAAGGTCCTCGACCGATACTTCATCGCTGAACCACTCCGGGAGGTCAACAAGAACCGATTTTTTCAAAAACTCGTCCCGCAGCCCGGCCAGGACGGCCGATCCGGACCCGGAAGAATCCAGATAATTGTAGTAAACGTAATTTACCCTTCCTTGTTCGTAACCGAAAACGTTTTTGACAAAGCTGAACATCCAATCACTCCCGATAAACTCCCAAAACTCATCGTCATATCGCATTTCGAAATAACGGAACATAATCAGAGCGTAGTCGAACACGTTGATCTCGGAGCCGGGTTCAAATCTTCCCCCGCCGCATCCTTTGACGATTCCGTATTCGTACGCCCAGACGACAGCGCCATAATACCAGTCCCCGGGGGATACGTCGGTAAACGCTCCGTCGTAATGCGTCAACGGAGACTTATGGGGGAGCATATCATACGCGCTTTCTGAAAAACATTCATTCAACCTATAAAGGCAGCAGATAAGCTCAGCACGCGTCATAACTTTTTCCGGGTGGAATTGTCCGTCGGGATATCCTTTCCAGACCGGACTGCTTGAATAGTATTGTTTACGCCCGTTTACGTCCTTATAAGTGAAATCACTGAAATACCCGGCGGAAACGCTCACGGCAAAAATCACGGCTGCAAGAATAACTCCGATGAACGCGATCCCCTTTTTCATCTTTTTGCCCTCCAAACAGAAAGAATTTATTCTTTACGGTTTAATTATATATCAGTGAAAAATACTTGTCAAGCGTTGTTTTGTTTATTATTACAATGAATATACAATACCCCCCCCCCCGGTTTTGTGCAATTTATTCAAAATGTTGACTCCAAAGCAGACGTTGTTACTCTTTTCAGATCATTCCCCGGGGTATTCGCGCTGTGTGATACGATAAAACCTTTTTTGCGTTATTTGCGTTATTCAACGACGGTCTGCTCGCACTCGGAGATCGCGAAGATCGTGAGGAAAAGCGTGTCGAAGTCGTCGGAGTTCGTCCAGAAACGGTAGTACATATTCCCGGTCGGAATATTGATCCTGTGTTCCGCCGCCTCGTCCTCGTGGACGTAAATCCCGGTCGTCTCGATGTGAGCGAACGGCTTGCCGCCCTTCGCCGCGTCGTAAATGCAGTACGGGAATTTGCTGTGGAGATCCGTCGACAGACGGACCCCGCGCTCGTGAACGACGTCCCAGATATTCTTTCCGTCGAACTTGAACCAGGACTTCGCGGAGAAGAGCTCGTCGTTATACGTCTGGCTCGTCGTATGGCCGACCTCGTGAGTCTCTGTCGTTCCGTTTTTGTGGTTGACGAACTCGTAGGTACGCGCGCCGACGAGCGCCTGCTTCGTCATTTTGCCCTCGAAGAGAACGTTTCTTCCGGCGTCCTCCACGATATAGCCGGGCTTGAGACTGTGTCCGTCAAAACGGAAGTAATACTCGGTCACGCCGGGAGCTTCCTTGAAGCCCTCGAACTCCGCCGACGGGAAATTGCCGCCGCCGGGGACGGACGCGTCCAGCTCGCGGCTCTTTTTGAACGAGGAAACGGTCTTGACGATACCGCCGACGAGAGCGAGCGCTCCGACTCCGATCAAGACGATCGGGATTATGCCGCCCATTTTGGAATTGGTCGTCCTTGCGGGATCGGCGGGGTCGTAGAAGACCTTGATGTCGTCGCCCGTTTTGAACGTGCCTGAGAGGCCGCTGAACGTCGTGTCGTATTCCTTGCCGTCGACGGTGTAGCTGACTTCGACATCGAAGCTCTGTCCCCCGTCCTCTTCCGCCGGGATCTCCGTGACCGCCATTATCTTCCCGGTCGTCTCAACGTAGTTTCCCGTGTTGAGGAAAAGAAGGATGATCCCGAATACGATCATGATAAGGCCGGCCGGAACGAAGAATCTCGCCGGTCCCGTGTTGCGCATAAATCTTGCGGCTTTGTTTTCGAATCCCATCTTTGTTTCCTTTCTGAATTATAGTTCGGACGACCTTCAGACGTCCTGACCAAGAGTTTTACTTTCTGAATATTCCGAAGACTCCGCGGACGAGCTGGCGTCCGATCTCGCGCCCGAAGGAGTTCGCGGCGGAGGAGACCGTCCTGCCGACCGCGGACTGTTTCTTTCTCCCCGTCTTACGCGAGGACGCGGACGAGGGCTTTTTTTCTTCTTTCGGCTCTTTTTCGGCCTCTTTTGCCGCTTCCTCGGCGGCCTCCTTCGCCTCTTCGGCGATCATCTCGTACGCGCTTTCTCTGTCGACGGCGGTCCCGTACTTCGCGCGGAGCGGATCGGCGTTCATCACAGCGGCGAAGTACTTTTCGTCAGCGGCGTTCATCGACGATCTCGGCGGGAGGACGTTCGCGCGGTACGTCTCGGACGGGACGCCCTTCGCGTCGAGGACGGAGATGATCGCCTCGCCGACGCCGACCTCCTGGAGCGCCCTTTCGGTGTCGAACTCCGGGTTGACGCGGAAGGAGCGCGCGGCGTAGCGGAGCGCCTTCTGCTCGTTCGGAGTATAGGCGCGGAGCGCGTGCTGTATGCGGTTTCCGAGCTGACCGAGAACGGACTCGGGGATATCGGACGGACTCTGTGTTATGAACCATACGGAGACGCCCTTCGAGCGGATCAGACGGACGACCTGTTCGATCTTCTCGAGCAGCGCTTTCGGCGCGTCGTTGAAGAGCAGATGCGCCTCGTCGAAGAAGAACGCGATCTTCGGGCGGTCGAGATCCCCCGCCTCGGGGAGAAGCTCGTAAAGCTCGGAGAGCATCCAGAGAAGAAACGTTGAATAAAGGAGCGGTCGCTGAAAAAGCTCCTGACATTCGAGAATATTCATCGCGCCGCGCCCGTCGGAAGAATACGCGAACCAGTCGGACAGGGAGAGCGCCGGTTCGCCGAAGAAGACGTCGCCGCCCGCGTCCTCGATAGTGAGGAGCGCGCGCTGGATCCCGCCGATCGACTGCGGCGTTACGTTGCCGTACTGCAGCTTGATCTCGCCGGCGTGCTCGCCGACGTAGTTCGCCATGGCGCGGAGATCCTTGAGATCGAGAAGAAGGAGTCCCCTGTCGTCCGCGACGCGGAAAATGATCCTGAGGACGCCCGCCTGAACGTCGGTGAGCGAGAGCAGACGGGAGAGAAGCTCCGGTCCCATCTCGGAGATCGTCGTGCGGACGGGGAGACCCGATTTGCCGTAGACGTCGAAAAATCTGACGGGAAATCCCGTATAGGTGAAGTTTCCGAGCCCCATCGTGTCGACGGAGCGCCTGATATGCTTGTTTTCGGTCCCGGGGACGCACATTCCCGACACGTCGCCCTTGATATCGGCGATGAACGACGGGACGCCCATCTCCGAAAAAGATTCGGCGATAACTTTGAGGGTGACCGTCTTTCCGGTGCCGGTCGCGCCGGCGATCAGCCCGTGGCGGTTGGCCATCGACGGTTCGATATAAACGCGCTCGCCTCCGGCGGTCGTAGCGACCCAGATCTTGCCTTCCTCTTTCACGTACATCAGAGAAAACCTCCGTCTGTTTTATCAGCAAAATTTTACCATATACAAAAAAGGTTTGCAATAGCGGTTTTTTTATTTTCTCAAAGGAAAAAAGCGGAATTTGCTATTGACTTCGGGGGCGGAGCGTGGTATACTCTGATTTGCGAATGATTCGCAAATTCAGGCAAATGATACCGCAAAGGAAACCGCAATGAAAAAAAACGCGCTCAAACTATCCGCGCTCCTCTTCTCCGTTCTGCTCGCGCTTCCGCTTCTCGCGGGCTGTTCGACCGGATCGCCGGAGGAAACGAACGAAAAGCTCCCCGTCGTCGTGACGATCTATCCGATATACGACTGGGTCCGCGAGATCGCGGGCGACCGCGTCTCTCTTACGGTCCTGCTTGACAGCGGCGTCGACCTGCACAGTTATCAGCCGACCGCCGCCGACATCGTGACGATCACGACCTCCGACCTCTTTATCTACGTCGGCGGAAATTCCGACGGATGGGTCGACGACGTGATGAAAAACTCGGGAAGCGAAAAGACCGATTCCCTCGACCTCATAAAGACTCTCGGCGACCTCGCGAAGGAAGAAAAAGTCGTCGAGGGCATGGAAGCCGAAGAGGAAGATGAGGAAGAAGGCGGGATCGAATACGACGAGCACGTCTGGCTCTCGCTCAAAAACGCCGCCGTCCTCTGCCGCGCCATTGCGGACGGCCTTTCGAAAGTCGATCCCGACGGGAAGGACGTATACGGAAAGAACGCCGACAGCTATATCGAAAAGCTGAACGCGCTCGATAAGGAATACGAAAAAGCCGTTGAAGGCGCCGCGCGCAAGACGGTCCTCTTCGGCGACAGATTCCCGTTCATGTACCTGTGCGACGACTACGGGATCGACTACTACGCCGCTTTCGTCGGATGCTCCGCCGAAAGCGAGGCGTCGTTCAAAACGATCGCGTTTCTCGCGTCGAAGGTCGACGATCTCTCCCTTCCCGCGATCCTTCAGATCGAAACGGCCGACGGATCGCTCGCAAGCGCCGTCCGCGAGGCGACCGCCGCGAAGGATCAGAAGATCCTGACGCTTGATTCGATGCAGTCAGCCGTCCCCGGAGCGGACAAAACGTACCTTGAGGTCATGACGAAAAATCTTGAAATACTGAAAGAGGCGTTGAACTGAATGGCATATCTTACCTGCCGCGATCTCGCGCTCGGATACGACGGACGCGAGCTGATCAGCGGGATCGATTTTGAAGTCGACCCGGGCGATTATCTCGTCGTCGTCGGAGAAAACGGCTCCGGCAAAAGCACGCTGATGAAAACGATCCTCGGCCTTCTACCGCCCGTGAGGGGCGCTATCGCGAGAGGCGACGGTCTTCTCAAAAACGAGATCGGTTACCTTCCCCAGCAGACGACGATACAGAAGGACTTCCCCGCCTCGGTGCGCGAGATCGTCCTGTCGGGAACGCAGAACAGAGGGGGCTTCCGCCCCTTTTATTCGCGCGAGGACAAAAAAACCGCCGACGAGAACATTGAAAAAATGGGGATCTCGCATCTCGCGAAGCGCTGCTACCGCGAACTGTCCGGCGGTCAGCAGCAGAGGGTCCTTCTCGCCCGCGCTCTGTGCGCGACGAGGAAGCTCCTGCTTCTCGACGAGCCGGTCGCCGGGCTCGATCCGATGGTGACCGCCGAGATGTACGCCCTCATCGAGTCGCTCAATCGCGACGACGGCGTGACGATTATAATGATCTCCCACGATATAGCCGCCGCGATAAAATACGCCGATCATATCCTTCACATCGGCGAACGGGTCTTTTTCGGAACGAAAGCGGAATACCTCGCAAGCGAGAACTACATGAGGATAGCGAAGGCGGGTGATATAGAATGAACGTCGCCTCCTTTTTCAGCGGCGCTTATGAAAAACTCGCCTTCTATCTCGGATTCCCGTTCGTCAGATACGCGCTCATCGCAGGCGTGCTGATCGCGCTCTGCTCCTCGCTTCTCGGCGTGACGCTCGTGCTCAAGCGTTTCTCGTTCATCGGCGACGGGCTCTCTCACGTCGCGTTCGGCGCGATGGCGATCGCCGCCGTCCTGAAGATGACGAACAATATGCCGCTCATCCTCGCCGTCACGATCCTCTGCGCCGTTCTCCTTCTCCGGACCGGCCAGCGGGCGAAGATAAAGGGCGACGCCGCGGTCGCGATGATCTCCGTCGGCGCGCTCGCAATCGGATATCTGCTTATGAACGTCTTCCCCACGTCGGGAAACGTGTCGGGCGACGTCTGCACGACGCTCTTCGGATCGACGTCGATCCTGACGCTGAAGCTGTCCGACGTCATCGTCTGCGGAGTCCTCTCCGTCGTCGTCGTGACGGTCTTCGTCGTCTTCTACAACCGCATCTTCTCCGTCACCTTCGACGAGGATTTTGCGCGGGCGACGGGAACGAGAGCGTCGCTTTACAACCTTCTTATCGCCGTGACCGTCGCCGTCGTCATCGTCCTCGCGATGAACCTCGTGGGGTCTCTCCTGATCTCGGCGCTCGTGATCTTCCCCGCCCTGTCGGCGATGAGGGTCTACAAGAGCTTCCGGGCTGTCACGGTCTGTTCCGCGGTCGTGTCGGTCTCATGCGCTCTCGTCGGGATCCTCGTCTCGATATTCGCGGGTACTCCCGTCGGGTCGACGATCGTTGCCGTTGACATCGCGGTTTTCGGTGCGTTCTGGCTCGTCGGTTTGCTGAAGAAAGGATAAACCCATGAAAAGGATCGTCTGTCTCCTTCTCGCGGCGCTCTTCGCCGTTCTTTCCGTCGGGTGCGGAGAAGCGGAAAAAGAAAGCGGCTCGTCCGCCGGACCGGGCTCGTCGTCCGTCCGGGCGGAAATAATCAACCGGGACGAATATCTGCTGTATCAGAACGTCTTTTACAAGGGATACGGCAAGGATATCGACGGCACGAAAGTAAAAAAAGAAGGCGTCCTCGCCGTTCTTCACGACGCCTTCAACGACAGGGACCGCTTCTACGTCTGGGGCTTCTTTGATCAGACGAAATGCTGTGACTGGCAGTGGGAATTCGTTCCGGGAGACGGCTCGGAGCTTCCCGCCGTCGGCTCCCTCGTGACCGTCGAGGGAACGTTTTCGTCGAGCTCCGACGCGCTCGACGGATACTGGATCGATGACGCCGCGGTCACGGTCAAAACGGAGTTCACCGGCAAGACCGCCGATCTCGATATGCTCTCGATGAGCTGTACGCTCGAACGCGTTCAGATGATAAACGTCGCCCGCCACCCCGAGGCTTTCCCCGGAAAGACGTTCACGGCGTACGGACGCGTAGCGTCGCCCGATTCGCTCGAAGATCCTTATTATGACAACTCGTGGGAGATAAAGCTCTCGTTCTCCGGCGATCTTCCGGGGACGGGGACTCTCGTCAGAGCGTCCGGCGCGGTAAAGGACGGAACGCTTGACGCGGAAACCGTTGACACAATAGAATAAAATGATCATGAAGAAAACGATCCGTCTTCTTCTCGCCGTCGTCCTTGCGGCGGCTCTGTCGTCCTGCGGCGGCTCCGGACACGGGAGCGCGGACGGCGGCAAGACGGTAAACGGGGTGATCGCCGAAAAGACGGGGGAAAGCGCCGTATCGACATCGACCGCCGAGCCCGCGTCCGTCCCGTCCGAATCGACCGCAGCCGATCCGTTCGCCGGGGCGAAGGGCGGCGACGTCGACGTCGATCTGACGAAGCTCAGCGCGACGATGACCTACGCGCAGGTGAACGATATGCTGATGTACCCGAAAAACTATACCGGGAAAACGGTCCGGATGAAGGGCGCGTTCGCGGTATACGAGGGGGAGGACAGAAACTACTTCGCCGTCATAATCGAGGACGCGACGGCGTGCTGTCAGCAGGGGATCGAATTCATCCTCGCCGACGACCTCGATTATCCGTCGGAATACCCCGAAAAGGGGACCGAGATCGAAGTCGTCGGAACGTATCACACGTACCCCGAGGGGCAGATCTCGTACCCGGAGCTTTACGACGCGACGATGACGGTAAAAAAATAAAAAAAAGCGGTGACGGCGTCATCGCTTTTTCTTCATATACTCTTTGTAAGCGTCCTCGGCGATCGCGAGGAACGCGGAGACGACTTCCGGATCGAAATGATTCCCCGAGCCGTCTTTTATTATCGAGAGAGCGTCCTCAAACGAATACGGTTTTTTGTAGCTCCTCTCCGAGACGAGCGCGTCGAAAACGTCGGCGACCGCCATTATCCGCGCGGAAAGCGGTATTTCCTCGCCCTTCGCCCCGGACGGATAACCCGTCCCGTCCCATTTTTCGTGGTGGAAGCTCGCCATCTCGACGGCCTCCTTCAGAAGGTCGTCGGAATCGGACATTGCCGATGAATTGACAAGGATGTCTCTCCCCGCGGTGGTGTGGGTCTTCATTACCGAATACTCCTCGTCCGTCAGCCTCGCGGGCTTGTTGAGAATCACGTCCGAAACCTTTATCTTTCCGACGTCGTGAAGAGGAGCGGAACGGACGAGACGCGCGACGTATTCGTCGTTCAGCACGTCGGGGTACTTGCCCTCTTTCATGAGCTCGCGCGCGATCGCCTCGACGTAGAACGCCGTTTTTTTGACGTGATCGCCGGTGCATTTGTCTCTCGACTCTATCATCTCCGCAAAGTCGATGATTATGTCGTCGCGCAGCTTTTCGATCAGCTCGGCCTGCGCCCTTATACGGTCGATATATCCGTTCGTGTCCTCCGCCATCCGGCAGATCGACGTGTGAAGTCCGTTTATCTCCTCCGTCGAGTCGACGTCGAGCGTTCTGAGGCGCGACAGACTCTTCTCGCGCCCTTCCTCGGAATCGTAAGCGAAGCTGCCCGTCGCGTCCGCCATATCGTCGATGGGATAGACGACCTTCAGCTTGAACATCTCGACGACGGAGACCATGATGAGGACGGTAAAGCTGACGAAGAGAGACAGGAGCTTGACGACGAAGACCGTCTCGTCGGTGATGATCTTATCCATCGAAACATCCGCCGCGACGTAGCAGACACAGTTGCCCTCGCCGTCGTATATCGGATTATAGACGGTGAGAAGCCACCCGTACGTGTCGTTCGTTATGATGGGGTCGATCTTCTCCCCGGCGTAAAGGGACGGCAAAAGATCCGTAAACGACTCGTCGAACGGAACGACGGAACCGATATCGGAGCCCTCGACGCCGTCGACGTCAAGGTCGAATACGACGCGGCATCCGACGTCGCGTTCGATCCTGTACGAATAAAGGTATTTGACCTGAGGAAAGCCCTTGATTATCCCGTACAGTTTCGACTCCGTTTCAGCGTAATCGGCGGCGGTCCCCGCGGAATCTATGTACTCTCCGACGCGCTCCGGATCGATCACGAGAGCGGCGGCGTCCGTTACACCGCGGCAGACGTCCGTGTAGTAGTTGAAAGCGACCTCGCGGTAGAGATAAAATCCGAGAAGGAACGAAATCGTTCCGAGCGAGACGCCCGCGATCAGGACGACGGTCACGACTCTCGCGAGAAGAGTCTTCCCTATCCGCCGTTTACCCGCCTCGCCGTTTCTGTCACGGATATTCTCTTTTATCCGGTCCTTGAACTTTTCGGGCAGGATGCGGAGGAAAAGGTACGTCAGAACGACGGCGAAAAGACAGCTTATAAACGATTCGATGACCGTCGCCGCAAAGAACGACAGCGTGGGATCGGCAATACCGAGACGGGCGGCGAAAGCCGAAAAGAGCGAGTCGCCCCCGTTTCCGCTCCCGCGGAGAAAAAGTCTGATCGCGCCGCCTCCAAGCCCGTCGACGGCGGTGAAGATCAGGACAGGAACGATCAGAAGACGGAGCTTTTCAAAGAACCGCTTTTTGCGCAGAAGCGAGGCGATCAGGGCAAACAGCGTTCCGACGACGGCAAAGAAGATAAGACTGCCGTCGTACGCGCCCATCGCAAGAGATGAAAAGACAGCGGACAGGACGCCCGGAAGGGCCCCGCCGAGAACGGAGACGATTATCGTTCCGAAATTCCCGAAGAGGATCCGCACGCCGAAAGCCGCCTCGCCGAGATCCGCGAGAAGATTCAGGGCGCAGCCGACGAGGATGAGCAGGACGAGCGTCAAAAAATACAGTCTCTTCCCGGCTTTTTTGTTCATAAGCGCACCTCTTTTTATTCTAAAGCGTGATAACGGATGAAAGGACCTCGCCTATAGAACCGATAATTTCAATATCCTTTGAGGGGTCGAGCGGATATGACAGAGGCTCGCGGTTTATTATCACGAGATGCGAACCGCGGAAATATCTGACGTACGTCGCGGCGGGATAGACGGTCAGCGAAGTGCCTCCGATTATGAGAACGTCGGCCTGTCTTATCGCGCGGACCGCGCCCTCGACGGCTTCCTCCGGGAGCGATTCGCCGTAAAGAGTGACGTCGCACCTGACCACCCCTCCGCACGGACAGCGCGGGACCGCCGTTTTCGATTCGAATATGTATTCGGCGGGAAATCTCTTTCCGCACCGCGTGCAGTAGTTTTTCTCAGTCGTGCCGTGGATCTCGTAAACGTTTTTGCTTCCGGCGCGCGTATGAAGTCCGTCGATGTTCTGCGTAACGACGGCGCGAAGCTTCCCCATCTGTTCGAGCTTTGCAAGACAGCGGTGAGCGGCGTTCGGCTCGACGCTCCGCGTATCGAGCTTCTGACGGTAGAACTCGAAGAAGACCTTCGGCTCGCGCTCGAAGCACTCGTGACTCAGCAGATATTCGGGAGTGTACCGATCGAAACGGACGTCCGGGGTGTTGTAAAGTCCGTCGGGGCTCCTGAAATCGGGGACGCCGCTCTCCGTCGACACGCCCGCGCCGCCGAAAAAGACGATATTGTCCGAACCGTCTATGATTTTCTTCAGTTTTTCAATTTCAGTTTTCAACCGGGACCTCCGAAGTGATTATAACTGTATATTATTATTTTAACAGATTTTTTCGCAACAGGCAATACCCCCGTCCGAATGATTGCAAAGACGACGCCGCTTTGGTATAATATAAGATACGACGACAAATATTCACAGCGCAGCCGGACGCTGCGCGTTATAACGGATAGGCGATATGGATAAATTTGAACTTCACTCCCCGTTCAGACCGACGGGGGATCAGCCCGAGGCGATCGAGGCGCTGACGCGCGGGCTCGATGCGGGGCTGAAAGAACAGGTCCTCCTCGGAGTCACCGGGTCGGGCAAGACGTTCACGATGGCCAACGTGATCGCGAACGTCAACCGGCCGACGCTCGTTCTCGCCCACAACAAGACGCTCGCGGCGCAGCTCTGTTCGGAGTTCCGGGAGTTCTTCCCGAACAACGCCGTCGAGTACTTCGTCTCGTACTACGACTATTACCAGCCCGAGGCGTACATCCCCGGGAAGGATATGTATATCGAGAAGGACGCGCTCATAAACGACGAGATAGACAAGCTCCGTCACAGCGCGACGTCCGCGCTCTTCGAGCGGCGGGACGTCATCATCGTGTCGAGCGTGTCGTGCATCTACTCCCTCGGCTCGCCCGAGGAATACCGACGCCAGGTGATCGGCGTCCGGGTGGGGGCGGCGATGAGCCGCGACGAGCTCGCCCGCCGTCTCGTCGACGTCAAGTACGAGCGGAACGACATGAGCTTCGTCAGGAACAATTTCCGCGTCCGCGGCGACGTTCTCGAGGTTTACCCGTCCGGTTACACCGAAAAGGCGCTCCGGATCGAGTTCTTCGGCGACGAGATCGACCGCATCTCCGAGATCAATCCGCTCACCGGTTCGGTGACCGCCGATCTCAACTACGTACCGATCTATCCCGCGACGCACTACGTGATCGATCACGACAGCAAGGAATCGTTTATCACTCAGATCCTGACCGAGATGGAGGAGCGCGTCGACTTCTTCCGCTCGCAGGGCAAGCTGCTCGAGGCGCAGAGGATCGAGGAAAGGACGCGCTACGACGTCGAGATGATCCGTGAGATCGGCTACTGCTCCGGGATCGAGAACTACTCACGCATTTTCGCGGGACGCGCGCCGGGATCGACGCCGTATACCCTTCTCGACTACTTCCCCGACGATTTCGTCCTCTTTATCGACGAGAGCCACGCGACGATCCCGCAGGTGCGCGGCATGAGCGGCGGCGACCGCGCGAGAAAGAAAAATCTCGTCGAGTTCGGCTTCCGTCTACCGTCGGCGTACGACAACAGACCGCTCAACTTCGACGAGTTCGAGAGCAAGCTCGGACAGATAATCTGCGTCTCCGCGACGCCCGCCGAGTACGAGCTGTCCCGCGCCGACCGCGTCGTCGAGCAGATCATCCGCCCGACGGGGCTCCTCGACCCGGAGATCGAGGTCAGACCGATCGAGACGCAGATCGACGATCTCATCGGAGAGATCAGGGAGACCGTCTCGCGCGGCGAGCGCGTCATCGTGACGACGCTGACGACGAAGATGGCGGAGGACCTGACCGATTATCTCGAGGGACAGGATATCAGCGTCAAATACATCCATCACGAGGTCGAGACGATGGAGAGAATGGAGATCCTGCGCGATCTCCGTCTCGGCACGTTCGACGTAATCGTCGGCATCAACCTCCTGCGCGAGGGTATCGACCTGCCGGAGGTCACGCTCGTCGCGATCCTCGACGCCGACAAGGAGGGCTTTCTCAGGAGCGAGACGTCGCTCATACAGACGATCGGACGCGCCGCCCGCAACGTCGGAGGCCGCGTCATAATGTACGCCGACAGGATCACAGATTCGATGAGGCGAGCGATCGACGAAACGGCGAGAAGGCGGCGTATCCAGTCGGCGTACAACGAGGCGCACGGGATCACGCCGGAGACGATCAAAAAAGCGGTCCGCGACCTCATCTCGATAGGCGCGGACGACGAAAAGAAGGGACGCGCGGGACGCGGCAGGAAGGAAGCGAGGAAAATCCCGCCGAAGGGCGCGGACCGCGACGCTCTCGTCTCGTCGCTCGAGGCGGAAATGAGAGAGGCGGCGCGTCAGCTCAGGTTCGAGGAAGCCGCGTACCTCAGAGACAGGATAAAGGAACTGAAAACGACCAAATAACCGAAAGGATCACGATATGAAAGTTACTCTCATCGACGGAAGACCCGCTTTTACGACGGACGGCGGCGAGCCGGTCCTGACCGGCTTTTCGTGCGGCCTCAACTTCGACGCGCTCGACGGATTCATAACGATGACGTCGAGGACGAAAAACGGCTGGCGCCTCAAAGACGGCGGGAAGACCGCCGTATCGGACGGCGCGACGGTGCGTTTCGCGCCCGAGGGCGACGGGGTACGCTTCACGACCGTCCTCAGAAACGAGGAGGGTCCGATCGAAAAATGCCACGAGTTCGTCGTGATGCAGGCGAAGCTGACGGAAAGGATCGTCAAATTCTTCGGCGCGGGACTCCGCGAGGTCGACGGCAACCGCACGAACGAGATGCTGACCTCAGTCGAGACGATGGAGCTCGGCGAAAAGGATCAGTTCGAGTGCGGCGACTTCGCCGTCCTCGTCACGGAATCCGGAAAACAGTACATCGCCGGTTTTCTCAGCTACCGCGAGTATTTCAGCGGTCTCATCGTCCGCGGCGACGGCTCCCTCGAGGTCCGCGCGTACGTCGGTCACGTCCCGCTCGATCCTGAGCAGACGCTCACCGGCGACGTGTTTTACTTTACCGAGACGAAGGACGCCGTCCGCGATCTCAACGACTACTGCGACCGGTGCGTCCGCGAGATGATCGGCGAGCCGAGGCGGAAATTCGACGTCCCCTTCGGCTTCTGCACCTGGTATTACTACCTCAGCAACATATCGGAGAAAACCGTCACCGAATCGGTAGAGGACCTCGTGAAATACCGCGATCTCATCCCCGCGAAATACGTCCAGATCGACGACGGATGGCAGAAATTCTACGGCGAGTGGGACGAGAACGAAAAGTTCGCCTGCGGTATGAAAAAGTGCGCCGACGAGATCAGGGCGGCGGGCTTCATCCCCGGTCTCTGGTTCGCGCCGTTCTGGGCGAACAAGGCGAGGATAAGGCAGGAGCACCCCGAGTATTTCGCCGTGGACCGCGAGACGGGCGAGCCGACGATCACCCTCGACTATTCCGTCCCCGGAGCGTGCGATTTCATCCGCGGCGTCGTCAGCCGCGCGACGCGCGAGTGGGGCTTCAGATACCTGAAGCTCGATCTCGTCACAACGAGGCTCGGGGCGTATAAGTATCACGACCCGTCGTTCAACTCCCTGAAAAATTACAGAAGATGTATGGAAGTGATAAACGAGGCGGTCCCGGACGACACGTTCATCCTCGGCTGCACGTCCCCATTCGGTCCGTCGATCGGTCTCGTCGACGGTATGCGCGTCTCCTCCGACATTTTCGGCGACTGGGACTCGCTGAAAGTCGTCTTCAACGCCGTTCTCAACCGGTATTATTATCACAAGAGGTTCTTCATCAATGACGCGGACTGTCTCATCGTCCGCAAGGTGGAGAACGAGGACGCCGACTGCCGCCGGAACTGCGTCAGGACGGACGACGAGATCAGGTGCTACATCTCCGGCGCCGCCGCGTCCGGCGGCGTGCTGATGCTCTCCGACAAGCTCCGCCTTATGAGCGAGGAACAGCTGAGGCAGATATCGTACCTCTACCCTATCAACGAGGACGCCGCCCTGCCCCTCGATCTGCTCGACTCGTATATCCCGGGCGTTCTCGACTGCGGCGTGCGCGGAAAGATACGCACCGTGATCCTCATAAACTGGGACGATGAGAACAAGACGTTCAGAGTACCGCTCGGCGACGGGAACCACCGGGTCTTCGAGTTCTGGTCCCGATCACACCGCGGCGTCTACGGCAAGGAATACACGGCGACGCTCGCGCCGCACACCTGCTTCGTCCTTCATATAACGGACGACGGGGAGCCCGCCGTCGCGGCGTGCGGCAACGAGATCGTCCCGACGCTCGAACAGTCGACGGCGGACGGCAGACTCACGTTTACGTTTATTAAGCCGGACGACACGGTCTTCGTCAGCGCGCGCTCCGTCAGCGGGGACGGCGTGAAGATCGAGCCCGTCTCGCAGGGTCTCTTCGCCGTCACCGGCAGCGGGACCGTAACGCTGGCGGTCAAATGACGGTATATAAAGCGGCTCCGCGCGGAAAACCGCGCGGAGCCGTTTTTTTACCTTCTGACTATCCGTATCATCTGGAATCCCGCGGGGTGCATTACCGACTCGACGACGGCCGATCCCTCCGGGTTGATTTCGTTGTCGTACAGATTTTCGACGTCCCCTCCGTTGCCGCGCACGTTGTAAAGCGCGCACTTCGCGGGATCGATCGTGTACTTGACGGAGCCGTAGTGACGGTACTCGGAATTACAGACGCACATATATTCGTATCCGTCCTCGCCGTCGAAGAAGCTGACGATCGCCTCGTCGTCCGCGTTTATCTCTTTTATGAGATCGTGGTCGCCGGGCTTGAAGATCGGGAAAACGCCGCGGTCGAGCTTCACGCTGTACGTTTTTCTGTGCTTCATCTTCATGATGAACTCGCCGTAGTGGTTCATGAAGCGTCTCTGCGTGCGGTAAATGCCGTAATACGCCGCGGTCGGGTTGCCGAACTCGTCGATCGGCGAGCCGTATCCGTCGTTGGCGAAGTCGCGGTCGTAGAACTTGAACCAGAGAACGCCGCGCAAGCCGAGCGCCGCCGCCATGTGGATCTGCCACTTCATATCGACCTCGGTCGGCTCACGGTAGACGTGGCCGCCGGTGCTGATGAGACAGCCCCATACGTCGGTATCGCAAGCCTTGCCCGCGTCGACCATCTTTTTGACCGCCTCGAAGAACATCGTCTTCCCGCCGCCGTCGTTGATCTGCTGATCGTAAACGTCGAAGCAGATCATCTCCGTCCCGGTGCGGTCGCCGACGTATTTCATCCACTCGGAGAGCGTCCTGCCCCCGCGCTCCTCGTCGGAGAAGTTCGTCATCGCGCCCGTGTAATTGAGGAACGGCGTGAGGTGCGGCGCGAGCCGCTTGTGGATTTCGATCACGTCCGCCGACGCCTCGAGATCCTCGCGGCAGAACGGCTCGTCGCCGATATAGAAGCCGTAGAGCGCGGGGTGATCCCCGAGCGCGTCGATCAGCGGCCTGACGCGCGCGATATATCCCTCCCGCCCGAGTTTTCTGTAATCGCGGTACGAGAGCTCCTCATAATTCACGATCAGTTTTATACCGTATTCCTTAGCCCTGTCGAGCCACGGAAGAAGGACCGACGGGTCGTCGCGGCCGACGTACGTCTTCGGCGCGAGCGGTACGTTCATGCCGCAGTCGACCCATATTTTCATCTCGTCCGGCGTGAACTCGCGGATGTCGTTGTAGACCCACATCGAAAATGAGAATTTGTCTGCCATAAAAAGCGTTTCCTTTCTGATTTGTTCTCTCAAATTCTACCATACCGGACGGGTCGGTGTCAATCAAAAAAAGGATCCCCCGGCGTGAAAGGGAGACGCCGCCGGGGGATCCCGCGATCTGAACGGCGGGACCGATCCCGACCCTTGCGCGGAGATTACCAAGTCACGGAAAATAATCACCGGGTCAGCAGACGGTCCGTCCGTTCCGAATCAAGCTGTTATAAGGGGATTACAGGAAGATTATTCGTCAACCGTCGCGGTGATGCTTTCCGCGATTCTGATCGCCTCGTCGTGATCGACTCCGATATAAAGAATTTCGATAACGAGGTTTTTATTGCCGAAAGCGATCCTTCCCCACGCAAGATCCTCGCCTTCGTATTCAAAGTCCGCGTGCGCCCATACCGCCGCCATTCCGTTGATCGAGATCTCCTCGGCCATTTCAAGAGTCTCATCGGAAAATTCGCATTCGTTTACGTCCGAACGGATGTGTACGGTGACGGAGCCGGGACCGGAGCGGCCGGGCGCCTCGGGATTCTTTTCCGGATCGCAGATAACGATCAGACGGCTTTCCGGGAACTCACTTTTCCATTGTTCGTATGTATCGTGGAGGACATATCCCTCGGGGACGTATCCGACGGCGATATCGTCTATCTTCGCGCCTTCAAAGGATAATTCATCCGGGAAGCTGACAAATGCGTGGTCGTATTCCTCGTTCCATCTTACGACAACTTTTTCAAAGAGACGGGTGATCATTGCGGCGGTCTCCGCGCGGGTGATCTCGTCGTCGGGATCGAACGCGCCGTTTTCTCTTCCGTTAACGACCTCGCCCTTATACATATTGTCGACCGCCTCCGCCGCGTAATCCGCGACCTCGTCGGCGTCGACGGGCTCGCCGTCACGCGTCTCGGGGAGCGTAAGATCCTCGGCGTCGAGGTATCTGTACAGCATAGCCGCGAACTCTTCGCGTGTGATCTCTCCGTCAGGATCGAAGGCAGTCGCCGTCTTGCCGTTGACGACTCCCTCGCTCTGTGCCCAAGCGACCGCTTCGGCGTAATACTCGCCGGCTTTGACGTCCGCGAAGGTCGCAGCCGTCATGACGGCGGGCTCGCCCGCCGCTCGGTAGAGGATCGTCGCGCACATTCCGCGCGTCAGCGTCCCGTCGGGATCGAATTCCGTCTCGGACACGCCCTTCATCAGACCGGACTCACAGACCTTCTTCACGTCGTCGCAGTACCATTTGCCGTTCGGGACGTCGGAGAAGCGAAGCGCTCCTTCGCCCTTTCCGGCAAACGCGGCGAGCGGCGTCAGCATTAAGACAGCCAGCGCCGCCGAAACAATAACCAAAAACTTTCTCATCTTTTTCTCCTTTCTTCCGTGACTTTTTCAGCCGCGCACGTGATTTATTTACCAAGGGATGACCCTCAGCAGCGATTTTGTGGTAAAATGAGCGGGGATATCCCGTTTTCATTTCCCGCATATTAATACGAAACGGGAAAACGCTTTTTTTCGCTTTTTCTTTTTTTCGAAAAAATTTGAAAAACCTGAAAAAAAACGACCGGCTCCGTCGTAATAATGAATGAAAGCGCTTTTTTGGGGGTGACGGCCGCTTGATCGTTCAGCGCGACCCGATCGCCGGGGGTCCGACGGATCGGGATAAAATCGATTACATCTACCGTGAGTTTTATCCGCTCATGCGGGCCGTCGCCGGAAAAACGCTCGACGGATCAGGTCAGGAAGCCGACGACGCGGTCCAGGACGCGATGATAAAGATAATAAAAAACGCCGCCGTCATCGACGTCTCCGACCGTGACAAGCTGAGAAACCTATGCTGCGTTATCGTCCGCAACTGCGCGCTCGACCGGATAAGAAAAAGGGAGCGAAAAAACGTTCCGCTCTCCGACGTGCCTGATGAATTCGAAGGCGCGGAGTCCCCGCCGGAGCAGTCGGTCATAAGCGGCGATACGCTCGAGGCGATAATTAAAGCTATCGGAATTTTGCCGGCTATATATCGGGACGTTTGTATGCTGAAATACGTTCACGACTGCAAAAACAAGGACATCGCCGCGCTTCTCGGGATCCCCGAGATGACGGTAGGCATAAGGATCCACAGAGGAAAAATGATACTTCGTGAGACGCTGAGAAAGGAGGGCTATCATGAATAAGCGCAAAAAAGAAGAGAAGGAATTCGATAACCTCCTGAAGCGCGCGTTCGAGGAATACAGGATCAGGGAAAACGAAGATCTTCCGGCCGACGACGAACTTCGCGCGCTGTATCCCCCGGACGAGGAAGACCGCCTCCGCTGTCTCGAAGCAGTCCGAAAAAAGGAACGTTCCTCCGCCGCGCAGAAGGTTCTGAAACGTGCGGCAGTGATCGTTCTTGCCGTTATTTCGGCAACGTCCGCGGCGCTTATGATGAACGAAAACGTGAGGGCGTCGGTATTGGGAACGATCACGAAACCATACAAAAATCACTTCCTCGTCAGCTTTACTGACGAAGGATTCTTCGACGGGGCAGATATCGACGACATCGCCGTCGGATACGTCCCCGAGGGATACGTTCTCCTCGATACTTACGAAAAATGGAAAAGTGAGTTCCCGGAAAGCCGTCTGATCGTTATCTGCGATCCGGAAAAGAATCCCGAGGCGCCCGGCCGCTCCGGTCCCGGTTCCGTCACCGTACACATCCGTACGGACGTCAACGTAAGCGAATTTTCCGATGAGACTCTTGAAATGGCCGAGGAGATCTCGATCAACGGAATGGCGGCGGTATGGGCGCACGCGGACTTTGAATACGAAGGCGAGGATCTCGCGTGGGGAAAGATCGTTTTCGGCAATAAAAATCTCGTTATCGAAATCCAATATATCGGAGTCGATCACGACGAGGCGCTTAAGATAGCCGAGGGCATAACCGGAAAGCCGAAAAAATAAAACATTCATAAAGAAAGGGCGTGCGAGAGCGCGCCCTTTCTTTTGTTCAGAAACCGTTCCGACGGCTGCGCGGCGGATAAGTCACAGCATTTATCACGCGGTCGGAACGGTCTCCTTTTTGTTTTCCCTGTCGGGGTTTACCAGGTGATGTTTTCGGCTATCGTCAGAACCTCTTCGATATCGACGTTTATCGCGCAGAGCGTGATCGTGACGTCGCCGTCGCCGAAGACGATACCGCGCGCGGATAATATGCCGTCCTCGGATTCGACCTCGACGGCGAACGCGTCCATTCCGTTGATCTCGGTGAGGTAGACTCTTTCCCACGTCGGACCCGAGAATCCGGGGTCAATGCCCGCCGGGAGGACGCTGACGACGACAAGTCTGTTGTATCCGTCGAATTCTTCATCCTCCTCATTCATAAAGACGTGACGATAATCCGGGAAACGCTCGTCTTCTTCGAGCTCTTCGAGAACCATTCCCTCGGGAACGTAACCGAAGACGACGTCCGCGGTGGTTTTCGGTTCGCCGTGTTCGTCCTTATTCCTGAAGGTGATTCTGACGCATATCTGCCCGTATTCTTCCACGACTCTGATATCGGCGTGAGCGACGTCGAGGAAGCGGTCGAGCATCGCGGACGTCTCTGCGCGGGTGATATCGGCGGCGGGATCGAACTCGCCGTTCTCGCGTCCGTTGACGACCTCCGAGCGGTACATCGCTCCGACCGCCTCGGCGGCGTAATCGGATATTTCCGCCGCGTCGGCGGGCTCGCCCTCGCGGGTCTCTTCGAGCTCTGCTTCCTCGGTCCCGAGAAATCTGTAAAGCATCGCCGCGAATTCCTCGCGGGTGATCTCTCCGTCAGGATCGAAGGCCGTCGCCGTTCTTCCGTTGACGACGCCCGCGTTTTCCGCCCACGCGACGGCATCGGCGTAATATTCGCCGTCCGCGACGTCCGCGAAGGACGCCTTTTCCTTGACGGCGGGCTCGTTCGCGACGCGGTAAAGGATCGTGACGCACATTCCGCGCGTCAGCGTCCCCTCCGGATCGAACTCGGTATCCGAAATCCCCTTCATCAGGTTCGCGTCATAGATCCTTTTGACGTTTTTGTAGTACCACTGTTCCGTTCCGACGTCGGAAAACGGAAGGTCTCCGCCGCCCTCGTTCGCAAACACGGCGAGCGGAAGCAGCATAAAGAGCGCAAGCGCCGCCGAGATCGCGATCAAAAGTTTCTTCATTTTCTTCTCCTTTCCCTGTGGCTTTTTTTGCCGCGCGCGTGATTTATTTACCAAGGGAAAACCCCTCAGCGGCAAAAATCGGTTTACCGTCCGGTCGATTTGTGCTAAAATGGTACCGGACGCGCTTCTGTAGATTAATACGAAACGGGAAACCGATCGGCTTCATTTTTCGAAAAAACCGATTTTTTTTCGGGATCTGAAGAAAAAAAGCGGCTTTTTCCGTATTAATAAACGAGAACGTATTTTGGGGTGACTGTATGATCGTCTCATTCACTCTGACAGCGGGAAAAACGTCGGATACGCAAAAAATAGACTACATTTACCGGGAGTTTTTTCCTCTTATGCGGTCCGTCGCGGGAGAGATCCTCACGGGCGGCGACGCCGAGGACGCCGTTCACGACGCGATGATAAAGATAATCAAAAACGCCTCGGTCATCGACGTGTCAGACAGAAAAAAGGTCCGGAACCTCTGCTGTATAATCGCGCGGAACTGCGCGATCGACCGATTGAGAAAAAGGGACGGCAAAAACGTCCCCCTCTCCGAGATACCGGAGGACGCGGAGGACACGGAGCCGCTTCCGGAAGAGGCCGCCGTCGGCGGAGACACGGTCGGCGCGGTCCTCTCGGCGATCGGCAAGCTGCCGGAGATATACCGCGATCCGTGCGTTCTGAAATACTTTCACGATTACAGAGACAAAGAAATCGCCGCCCTCCTGGGAATACCCGGGAAGACGGTTAACACGAGGATCCGGAGAGGAAAGATGCTCCTTCGGGAAGCGTTGAGAAAGGAGGGATATCATGAATAAGAGAATAAAAGAAGACAAGGAACTCGATATCCTTCTGAAGCGCGCGTTCTGCGAATACTGCACCCGGGAGGACGAAAAGCAGCCGAGCGACGACGCCCTCAGCGAAAAATATCCGCCGAGCGAAGTTGACCGCATCGAATACGTCGGACGTGCGAGGAGGAAAGACCGGACCTCAACCGTTATGAAGACGCTGAGGCGCGCGGCGGTGATCGTTCTGACCATGACGTCGGTAACGTTCGCGGCGCTTATGATAAACGATAACGTGAGAGCCGCCGTAGTCGATACTTTCAGAACGTGGAGCGACGGTCACGGGGTCAGAGTCAGTTTCACCGGTCCGGAGGATAATTCAGGTAATACTTCCGAGCATAAAAAGATCTCTGACGTCACCTTCGGTTACGTTCCCGAGGGGTTGACGCTTACGGAAGGCGAAAGAGACGCGAAAAATCCAAACTTCAGGCGTGTCGAAATGACCGAGGGCGAATTCGACGGTTTCAACAGGCTTGTCGCCGTCAGCGTCTTTCCGTCGGACGAGATGGACCCCGGTTTTTCGACGGAAACGTGGGAACGGGTTTATCAGACGACGATAAACGGCAAGGACGCGTTCGTCGTCGAAGTCGAATCCAAGGACGGATTGATCAGAGCGGGCGGGATCCTCTTCGGCGACGCCGACGTTACGATCTCTTTAATGGGACTCAACGTCACCCACGAAGAACTCATAAAAATCGCCGAAAACATCCGGTGGTGATTCCCCCACCCCACCCGCCCGAAGCGCGGGACTCACTGAAAAAACCGCCCGAAAAGCGCACGAATACCCGGCGATCAAAAAACTCTTGAAAAGTGCTTGACATACCCCGGGAAATCGTGTATAATATGCGAGGCGTCCCGAAAAGGGCGCCTCGCATCCGCTACTGTGGCTCAGTTGGTAGAGCAGCTGATTCGTAATCAGCAGGTCGCCGGTTCGAGTCCGGCCAGTAGCTATGAAAAATCCACGCCGAGGCGTGGATTTTTCAGTTATATTCGTTCCTGTCGGAACGAGTTATATCCGAACTTCGTTCGGGTGATATCGCTTCGCGGTTATATTCGACCTTCGGTCGAGTTAAGGAACGAATATAATATAACTTTGCGGCTTCGCCGCAAAATATCACTTTTGCCGCGAGGCAAAAATATCACATCCCGCGTCAGCGGGATATATCACTTAAAACCCGAACGTTCCTCGCTTTCGAAAACCCGCCAAAAGGCGGTTTTTCAGTTATATTCGTTCCTGTCGGAACGAGTTATATCCGAACTTCGTTCGGGTGATATCGCTTCGCGGTTATATTCGACCTTCGGTCGAGTTATGGAACGAATATAATATAACTTTGCGGCTTCGCCGCAAAATATCACATCCCGCGTCAGCGGGATATATCACTTATAACCCGATATTCAAAGTATTCTTTTTTCGTTCCCGGCAAAAATCCGTGACGGGAACCTGACGGTCCACGCGAAAAATCCACGCCGAGGCGTGGATTTTTCGGTTATGGATTTTCAAGTTATACCTTACGCCAGACGATCCCGCCGTCTTCGACTTCCGCGCGGACCTCGTCGCCCGAGGCGAACTTGCCCGAGAGCATCTCCTCGGAGAACGTGTCCTCGACGCGTCTGACGATCGCGCGGCGCAGCGGACGCGCACCGTAGACGGGGTCGAAGCCCTCCTTCGCGAGCGTCGCGACGACATCGTCGGAGAACGTGACCCTGATCCCGATCGCCTCCATCCTCCGCTCGACGTCGGAGAGCATGATCGAGGTGATCTTTTTTATATCCTCGTCGGTGAGCTTGTTGAAGACGATGATCTCGTCAAGACGGTTCAGGAATTCAGGCTTGAACGCCGCTTTCAGAGCGTCCATTACGGTCTCCTTCATCTTCTTTTTATCATCAGCCGCCTGCTCCTCTCCGGAGAAGCCGAGACGGCGCGGAGCGACGATGCCGGAGGCGCCGACGTTCGACGTCATGATGATTATCGTGTTCTTGAAATCGACGCGTCTGCCCTGCGAGTCGGTGAGGATACCGTCTTCAAGGATCTGGAGCAGGATGTTGAAGACGTCCGGGTGCGCCTTCTCAATCTCGTCGAAAAGGACGACCGAATACGGTCTTCTCCTGATCTTCTCGGTGAGCTGACCGCCCTCGTCGTATCCGACGTATCCGGGCGGAGAACCGATCAGCTTCGAGACGCTGTGCTTCTCCATATACTCGGACATATCGACACGGATCATGGCGTTTTCGTCGCCGAACATCACGTCGGCGAGGACCTTAGTAAGCTCCGTCTTGCCGACGCCGGTCGGGCCGAGGAAAATAAACGATCCTATCGGGCGTTTCGGGTCGCCGAGTCCGAGTCTGCCGGGTCTGATGGCGCGGGCGACCGCCTCGACCGCCTCGTCCTGACCGATTATCCTCTCTTTGAGCGTCGATTCGAGCTTCATGAGCCTTTCGCTCTCCT
>JAFSWB010000063.1 GCA_017444735.1 Clostridia bacterium
AAAGCCGCGGATCGTGTCGGCGAATCCCATACCGAGCGCGAGGTGGCAGGCGGCGTTCTCGTCGAACAGAGTCGAGTAGAACAGAAGCCCCGATTCGGAGATCGGCGAATCGACCGGAACGAGCGCGCACTCGCCGAGATAGGCGGCTCCCTCGTCCATCGAGATCATCTTTTTGAGAAGCTCCTCGTTCTTTTCGGCGTGGACCTCGACGGCTTTGCCGCCTTCAAAGCGGACGGAGAAGTTCTCGATCAGCTCGCCGTTGTAGGAGAGCGGCTTCGTCGCGTAGACGATCCCCTCCGCCTCGCCGCGCATCGGTGAGGTGAAGCACTCCTCGGTCGGGATGTTCGGATTGAAGAACCTGCCCGAGAGCGTCGTGTCTCCGCCGCCCTTGAACATCCCCTCGGGGATCATTCCGACGCGGAGATCCGTGCCGTTGTCGCCGCGGTAGTGAAGACTCTTTATCCCGAGGCCGTTGAGATAGTCGCACCGCCTGTGGATGTCGGCGTTGTGCTCCTCCCACGCGGCGATCGGGTCGTCGGTGACTCTCGACGTCGCGAGGATCGCCTCCCAGAGCTTTTCGACCGCCTGACGCTTCGAGAGGTCCGGGAAGAGCTTTTTCGCCCAGGAGACCCCGGGAACGGCGGCGATACACCACTGATACTTGTTTTCCATGCTGTCCGAGATCGGCTTCAGGATCGGCCAGCGCTTCTGACTCGCCTTCGCCATCTTCTCCTGATTGATCCCGCGGAGACCGTCGGGGTCGGAGGAGGCCAGGAAGATCGTGCAGGGGAGCGTCTTCGCCCTGTGCTCGAATTTCGCCTTCTCCCAGTCCTCGACGGTAGAGAGCGTGCGGAGCGAGCGATGGCGGACGTGGATCTTTTCGAGGGGCTGATAGGTCCATTCGACCATGACCTTTTTCGATCCGGCGCGGTAGCACTCCTCGACGAGGATCGCGACGAACTCCGGCTGGTCGAGATCGGCGCGGATCACGACCTCCTGCCCCTTCTGAATATTGACGCCGACTCTGGCGATCAGTTTCGCGTAGCTGCGAAGTACGGTTTTTTTCATTTTTATCCTCCTCTTCGGGCGGAAACCCTTGTTTTTCCCCTCTATGATACCGCCGCGGACGGTAAAATGTCAATAGATTTCGCCCTTTTCGCGCCTTTCGGAATATTGAAATACAAAAAGATATGTGATATACTCTTATACGGATAATAATACGGGTCGGGCGCGGCGCCGAACGGCAAATCCAATCCGTCCCCGTCCCGGTCGCCGGAGACTCCGGCGGCCGAACGACAGATCCTATGAAATACGGAACACTCTACGCTTACTGGACTCACGAATGGACCGGCGATTACAAGCATTTCGCCCGGAAAGCCGCCGACATCGGCTTCGACATCCTCGAGATCTCCGCCGGCGATCTTCTCGCGATGTCCGACTCATATCTCGGCGAGCTGAAGGCGCTCGCCAAGGACCTCGGTATCATCATCACCTCGAACATCGGCCCCGCGAAGAAATACGACGTCGGCTCCTCCGACCCGGAGACCAGAGCGCGCGGCGTCAAGTTCCTGTCCGATATCATGAAACAGATGGACAAGCTCGACTCCCGCTCCATCGTCGGCGTCATGTACACCTACTGGCCGTGCGATTTCACCGACCTCGACAAGCCGGCGATCTGGGCGCGCGGCGTCGAGAGCGTCAAAAAGCTCGGCCACGTTGCGGGCGAGCTCGGCATCGACTGCTGCCTCGAGGTCGTCAACCGCTTCGAGACGAACATACTCAACACCGCCGAGGAAGGCGTAGGATTCTGCCGCGACGTCGATATGCCCGCGGTCAAGCTCCTTCTCGACACGTTCCATATGAACATAGAGGAGGACAGCATGGGCGGCGCGATCCGCACGGCGGGTCCCCTTCTCGGCCACGTCCACGTCGGCGAGGCCAACAGAAAGCTCCCCGGCCAGGGACGTCTCCCTTGGGACGAGATCGGCGCGGCGCTCCGCGAGATCGGCTATAACGGCAACGTCGTCATGGAACCGTTCGTCAAGATGGGCGGCAAGGTCGGCTCCGATATCAAGGTGTGGCGCGATCTCTCCGACAACGCCGACGAGGCGCAGATGGACGTCAATATCAAAAAATCGCTCGAGTTCCTGAGAGGCAAATTCGAGGGCTGAAACGAATGAATTTTTTTGACAAAATACCGCCCGCGGCAGCTCCCGCGGGCGGGATACTGCCCCCCGTCATGACTCCGCTCCCTCTCGGCAAGGTCAGACCCGCCGGATGGCTCGCGGAGCAGTTCCGCCTCACGGCGAGCGGCTTTTTCTCCCACATGGACGACATATCGTACTATATGAGCGAGGGGAACGGCTGGCTCACGCCGGACGCGAAGAAAGCGCCCGACGGCAATCCCTGCTACGCGAAGATCGCGTGGGAGGAGCAGATGTACTGGCTCCGCGGCGCGTACAAGCTCGTCCTCGTGACGGGAGACGAGCGCCTCTCGCGGATATGCGAGAGGTATTTCGACGCGATGCTCGCGTCGCGCAGACCGAACGGATATTTCGGGCCCGACTGCCTCTATGAGATCGATTCGGCGTCCGGCCCCGTCCCCGACGTCTGGCCGCACTTCGTCGCGGCGGAGATCCTCGCGGACCGTTACGACGCGACGGGCGACGCGCGCGTCCTCGATCTCCTTCACGGCTTTTTCACCTTCTGCGCCGATCTGCCGGAGGGAAAGCTCATCCCGCGGCGCGACGGCTATTCCGAGTGGCAGGGAGTGATCCAGAACGACCGCTCCTGCGACGCGGTTCCGGTCATCCACAAGGTCTACCGCCTGACGGGAGACGAAAAGATGCTCGGCCTCTGCCGCCGGCTCGAAAAGATCGACGAAAGAGAACCGGCGGAGCGGATAGAGGCCCACGTCGTCAACTTTGCCGAGCGGATCAGGTATCCCGCGCAGAAATATCCCGTGTCGCGCGACCCCGCCGACTTTGAGCTCTCCCGCCGCAAATACGAGGAGCATATGGAAAAGTGGGGTCAGATGCCCGGAGGACTCTGGGCGGCGGACGAGAACACGAGGGCGGGAAAGACCGATCCGCGCCAGGCGACGGAGACGTGCGCGATGAGCGAGGCGGTCAAGAGCTTCACGTATCTCGCCTCCCTCTCCGGGGAGAGCGTCTGGTCCGACCGCACCGAGCGGATAATGTTCAACAGCTACCCGGCGTCCCACACGCCGGACTATACGGGTCTCCACTATCTCACCGCGGACAATCAGCCCGTCCTCGACGCGCTCGATCACGACTACAGCAACAAAGGCATGATGACGAGATACAGCGCGTTCGAGTACCGCTGCTGTCAGCACAACACCGGTATGGCGTGGCCGAATTTCGTCTCGTCGACGTTCGCCGTGACGGGGGACGGCGCGCTCGCCGCCCTCTCGTTCGCGCCCTGCTCGCTCGAGTGCAGACTGCCCTCCGGACGCGTCAGGGTCGTCGAGGAGACGGAGTACCCGTTCAGAACGGAGCTCACGTTCAGGATCTCTTCGGACTCGCCCTTCACCTTCGCGGTGAGGGTCCCGTCCTGGTGCGAGGGCGGCTCCGCCGTTCTGCGCGGCGAGGAGTCGGAGATCCCCGCGAAGCCCGGATTCATGTATTTCGAGGTCGCCGACGGCGACGTCCTCGCGGTCAGCTTCAGGGCGTCGGTCAGGTTCGACCGTTATCCCCTTAACAACGACTGCGTTTCCGTCGGTCTCGGACCGCTCGATTTCTCCCTCAGATACAGGGAGAAGTGGACCGCGGCGGCGATCCGCGCCGACCGCGCCGGAAGAGAGTGGACCGACTGGGACGTCGCGGCGGAGGACCCCGTCTTCCCCGCGCTCGATCTCTCCGCCCCCGTCGCGGTGAAATACCGCGGAACGGACGGCAATCCGTTCACGCCGGACGCGGCGCCGATCGAGCTTTCGGCGAAGGGATACGCCGTCCCCGGATGGGGGATCGGCGAGGACAACACGGTGACGGCGGTGCCGCCGTCGCCGCCCGAAACGGCGGGCGAAAAGATCGACCTTTCCCTCGTCCCGCTCGGCTGTATGCGCGTAAGACTTTCATGCTTCCCTCACGTGGGGAAATCTGAGGAGGAATAAAAATGATCTGGACAATGGGCGAGATTATCGTCGAAATAATGAGAGAACACGAAGACGCGCCGCTCGACCGCGCCGACGTATTCGTCGGTCCGTTCCCGAGCGGAGCGCCGGCTATCTTCATCGACACCGTCGCGCGTCTCGGCCACGGTGCGGGGATCATCTCCGGCGTCGGCGTCGACGACTTCGGAAAGTGCGTCACGGAGCGGCTCGGAGGCGACGGCGTCGACCTGTCGCTCGTCCTCCGCGATCCCACCTGCTCGACCGGGTGCGCGTTCGTCACGTATTTTGCCGACGGTTCCCGCAAATTCATCTTCCACATCGGGAACACCCCCGCCGCAAAGGCGGTCTGTCCCGACGCGGTTCCGAAAGCCGACTTCTTCCACATAATGGGCTGTTCCGTTATGAGCCGCGCCGAGTTCGGACGCGAGATCGTCAAGGCGGCGAAGAAGTTCCGCGAGGGAGGCGCCCGGATCTCTTTCGACCCGAACATCCGTCCCGAGCTGCTCGGCGACTCCTCTCTCGTCGACGAGATAATGGCAATGACGTCGGTCTTCATGCCCGGCGTCTCCGAACTCCTTCTCATAACCGGGAAAGAGACGGTCGAGGACGCGGTCGGATACTGCTTCTCCGAACTCCCCTGCGAGATCGTCGCCCTGAAGAACGGCTCGAAGGGCTGCCGCATCTTCTCGAAAGACGGCGAATACTTCGAGATGGGCGTCTATCCGATGAAGCCCGTCGACGCGACGGGCGCCGGCGACTCCTTCGACGCGGCGTTCCTCTGCGGTCTGCTCGAAGGGCTCTCGATTCCCGACGCGACCCGCAAGGCGTCCGCGGCGGCGACGCTCAACATCGGCGCCTTCGGCCCGATGGAGGGCAAGATCAACCCCGAGAACGTCAGAAAGATCATCGAAGCGAACCCCGGTGTATGAGGAGGCGAAGGAACGATGTTCGTAACGAGTCTTGAAATGATAAAGAAGGCGCGCGAGGGGAAATACGCGGTCCCCGCGTTCAACGCCGAGAATATGGAAATGGTCAAAGCGATCGTCGAGGCGGCTGAAAAAGCGTCCTCGCCCGTCATGATCCAGACGACGATGCCGACCGTAAAGTATATCGGAGAGGAGACGGCGGTCGCCATGGCGAGAGCCGCGGCGGAGCGCGCCTCCGTTCCCGTCGCCCTCCACCTCGATCACTGCACGTCGTTCGACGGCGTAATGCGCGCCCTCCGCGCCGGATATACGTCCGTTATGATCGACGGATCGAAGCTCCCGTTTGAGGAAAACGCGGAGCTGACCCGCCGCGTCGTCGACGCCGCTCACCCGATGGGCGTCACCGTCGAGGCGGAGCTCGGGACCGTCGGCGGAAAAGAAGACAACGTGTCGGCGGGCATCATCTACACCGATCCCGACGAGGCGAAGTCGTTCGTCGAACGGACCGGAGTCGACATCCTCGCCATCGCGATCGGAACCGCCCACGGCTTCTACAAGGGCGAGCCGAAGCTCGATTTCGACCGCATCGCGGTCATAAAGGATCTGATCGATACGCCGCTCGTCCTTCACGGCGGATCGGGCGTACCGACGGAAAGCGTCAAACGGGCGATCTCCCTCGGCATGAGCAAGGTCAATTTCGCGACCGAGCTCCGCGCCGCGATGACCGCCGCCGTCAGAGACGCGCTCACGGACGCCTCGATCATCGATCCGAAGAAATTCATGGGGCCGGGCAAGGACGCGGTCGTCGCCCTGTGCCTCCACAAGATCGAAATGTGCGGATCGGCCGGAAAGGCGTGACCCGTACCCGCCGGAAGGAGTATTTCTCCCGGCATTTCTCTGATTTGATAATATGAAAAAAACAATCTCTCTTTTTCTCTCCGTCGTTTTTCTGGCGGCGCTCGCCGCGTGCGCGAGGAGCGGGACCGCCGTCCCGGCGGAGACGGACGCTCCCGCTCCGGAGCCGGCGTCGTTTCCGTCGCTTTACGTGACGACGGATTACGGCGGCCCCGTCGTCGTGCGGGAATACTACGGCGCCACGTTCACTCTCACGGGGTCGGATGGGGGAAAATACGACTTTTCCGACCTGCCGGGTCAGATAAAGTGCCGCGGCAACTCCACGTACCACCTTCCGAAAAAGCCGTACCGGATCAAGTTTGACGAGAAGATCAATATGCTCGGTCAGGGAGGCGGCCCGTCGAAGAGCTGGGTCCTCCTCGCGAACTACAACGACAGGACGATGATGCGGAACCGCGTCACGTTCGCAATGGGCAGGAAGCTCGACGGGATCGGGTTCACCTCGTCCTCGTCGTTCGTCCGAGTCTTCATGAACGGCGTCGACCTCGGCGTCTACGAGCTGGCGGAGCATCACGGCGACGGAAAATACCGGATCGACATGAAAGAGGATCCCGAAGAGACCGACACCGATTATCTCATCGAGATGGACGAGTACGTCAAAATACGCCGCGACGTTCAGATACCGTACACGTTCGACGTCGGCGACCGGTCGTTCGTCGTAAAATCCGACGCGATGACGCTGAAGAAATGGCGCTTCCTGAGCGGCTGTTTCAAGGACGTCGACGCGGCGGTCGAGGAGGGCTCGCGCGAGCGCGTCGAAGAGCTCGTCGACGTCCCCTCCTTCGTCGACACGTATCTGCTCCAGGAGATCTCGAAAAATCCCGACGGCGGTATCTCTTCGTTCTTTTTCCTCAAAAAGGGCGGCGGAAAGCTCTTCTGCACCTGCCCGTGGGATTTCGATATCGCCTACGGCAACGATCCGGCGATCGACAACGGCTCCTTCGAGGGGCTCTTCATCGGAAATCCGTATCACGAGGCGGAGGACGAGTCGGGCGGCTTCAAGCCGAACCGCTGGTTTTCTCTTCTGATGAAACGGCGGTGGTTCGTCGATCTCGTCGCCGAGCGGTGGGAGGAGAAGAAAGAAGAACTCAGAAACGCAGCTCTTTCCGACGTCGAGGAGGCGCTCGCCTCGTATGAGGACGAGATGAACTCGAACTATGAGATATGGCGAAACGACCCCGTCTCCGTCACCGGTCCGGACGGCGAAGAGACAGTCCTCAAAGGGTGGCGCGAGAACACGGAATATCTGAAAGAATGGATCGAGCGCCGTTTCGACTGGCTCGACCGGTATTGGAACGACCCGGAAAACAAATATTCTTACGTTGAAAGTTGAGGAAAAACCGATGAAACTGAAAAAAATACTCTCTTTGGCTCTTGCGGCGCTGATGATCGCCGGGGCGTTTTCCGCCGCGATACCCGCATCCGCCGCGAAGACGGGCTTCTCCGACGTCGAGGACGGAAGATGGAGCGCTCCGTCGGTGCAGTACGCCGTCGACAACGGCTATATGAAGGGCGTCGGCGGCGGTAAATTCGATCCCGAGGGGTCCCTCACCCGCGCGATGGTCGCGACCGTCCTGTGGCGGCGCGAGGGCGAGCCGAAACCGACCGCTCCGAGCGGCTTTTCCGACGTCCCGGCGAACGAGTGGTACGCCGACGCCGTCGCGTGGGCGAAGGAAACGGGCGTCGTTAAAGGAATTACGGAAAAAACGTTCGAGCCGGACGGCAAGATCACACGCGAACAGCTCGCCACGATGCTGTTCCGCTTCTCGTCCTCCGCGCCCGTCGAAGTCACGAGGCGCGCCGACCTCTCGCCGTTTTCCGACGACGAAAAAGTCAGCGACTGGGCGGTCGAGCCGCTCGAATGGGCGGCTGAAGCGGGTCTTATCAAGGGCACTGACGGCAACCGTCTCGCCCCGGGCGACGGCGCGACGCGCGAGCAGTTCGCCGCGATAATCGAGAGATACGACAACTCCTTCACGCTGAAATACAACGAGCCGGTCGTCCGCTCGCAGTTCAGGGAACCCGATTATCCGCTCGTCGACGACGCCGACTTCTACGTTTCGACGAACGGCGACGACTCCGCGGACGGATCGCTCGCCCATCCGTTCAGGACTTGGGAGCGCGCCCGCGACGCGGTGCGCGCGCTCGACAAAACGGGACGGGACGGTATCACCGTCGCCTTCAAGGCGGGCGATTACGGCCCTCTTTCCGTCAGGCTGACCGCCGAGGATTCCGGCTCCGCCGACTGTCCGATAACGTACTGCAAATACGGCGACGGCGACGTCGTCTTTACGGGCGGCTTCGACGTCCCGGAGAGCGATTTTTCCGTTCTTTCCGATGAAGAAAAGGCGCTGTTCACGGCGAAAGCCGCCGAGGATATCAGGCGCGCCGATATTTCCGACCGTCTCGCGGAGTACGATCCGAGAACGGTCATGGCGATGAACGACGACGGCGATCTGACGCTCGCGCGCTTCCCGAACAAGTACGCCGACGGATCGGACAATCTTCTCGAGGGATCGCACGAGAATATCGACGACACCCATATCCGGATCGACAACTACCTGATCCTCAAAAAACTCGAAAAATACCGCACGACCGAGGGACTGCTCCTTTACGGATACCTGACGACAGGCTGGTACAAGGACCTCCTCGGAACGGCGGATTACGACCCCGAGACTCACGTTTTCCGCATTCCCCGCCCCGAACAGGCGAGGATGGGATATCTCCGCCGCCTGCCGGAGTTCGACAGCAAGGCGTGGAGCAAGGTCGCAGTCGTCAACGTCTCCGAGGAGCTCGACGCCGCGGGCGAGTTCTGGATCGACCCCGACGCGAAGGTCTTCTACGTTTACTCGCCGTCCGGGGATTACCACTTCACCGGCGGGAGCACGATGCTGACGCTCGAGGGAACGGAGTATATCACCCTCCGGGGCATCGACTTCAAGAACTGCGACGAAAGAATGATACAGGCGGTCGATCACCCGCGCGGGCTCACGATCGAATACTGCTCGTTCGCCGGGAACGCGGGCGACTATATGGTCAATATCGAGGGCTTCAGATCGGGCGTTCCGCTCGACGTGACAGTCAGAGGATGCGATTTCTCGACCTCGGCGTGCGCTCAACTCGCGATTCGCGGCGGAAGCTCCGACGACCCGTTCAACACCGGAGCGAACGTCCTCGTCGACAACAACTATTTCACCCGTTCCTGCCTCAGGGAAGGAAACAGGGGCTCGCTCGAATTCTCCCTTCCGTCCGCGCATATCACTCACAACGTGTTCCGCAGGCTCGACTGGAAAGCGATCAGCTTCGGCGGCTCGAATATGCTCGCGGATTATAACGTGTTCGACGAGGTCTGCGTCAACGGCGACGACGTCGGCGCGTTCCAGGACTGGCGCGACGTCACCTGGAGCGGCAACACGGTCAGATACAACCTCTTTATGAACATAAAGGGCGGCACGAACGGACGGTACGGTCTCTACCTCGACGGCTCGTCCGGCACGACCGCGGAATCGAATATCTTCTACAACTGCCCCTGCCCCGTGATGAACAACGGCCTCTCGAAGCTCAATTTCACGAGGAACAACGTCTTTATCTCACCCGATTCGGCCATGAGCGAGTGCGTCGTCCACGCGGAGGGCCACTGGCTCGCCGACAGGGCGCTCGCGACGGGAGATTACTCCGAGATCCTCGGCGACTACGCGTACCAGATCTGGAAGGCGGCGTTCGACTACTACGACGCTCATCCGGCGGTAAAAGCGAAAGCCCTCGAGATGTGGCCCGAATATTTCGAAATCACGATGGATCTTGACCGGATCGGCGAGGCGGAATCCTTCCTCAACTCGTCAGTCGTGTGCACCGGGAATATTTCGATCAAAGCGGGCGAGGAATTCGGGCGAAACGAGGATATCGACGTGAGACATTCCACTTTTGAAGACAATACCGTATACACTCCGGACGAAAACCCGCTCTTCGTCAACCCGACGGCGGGCGACTACCGTATGAAGGACGGCGTCGGCTTCCCGAAAATCCCGTACTCGAAGATCGGCAGATACGACCCCGAGGCGGCGGGCGCGAGATTTGAGACGGGCGAGAAAACGTTCGGCTCCGATTCGGTCGAATACGCCGTCAGATATCCCGAGGGATACGACGAGGCGGAAAAGAACCCGCTCCTCATCTTCTTACACGGAAGCGGAACGAACGGCGGCGGGCTTGAAAATCTTTTCGCCAACGTATTCTTTACCGATATCGAAACGATCGACGATTTCCCGTTCGTGGTCCTCGCCCTTCATCTCAAGGACGTCAACGACAACTGGACGAATCATCCAAAATCGGTAACCACGCTGATAAAAGAGGCGGTCGGCTGGCGCGGCGTCGACGAAAAGCGCGTCTACCTGATGGGAACGAGCCTCGGCGGCGAGGGAACGTGGTTCTACGCCGCCCGCACGCCCGAACTCTTCGCCGCGGCGGTCCCGATCTGCGGGAACGGCTCGCTCAACGACGCGAAGAAGCTCGTCGACGTGCCGATCTGGGCGCACCACGGCGATCTTGACGACGCGATGCCGTATCAGAATTCCGTCGCCATGGTGGATATGATCAACAAGGCGGGCGGCAGCGCGAAGCTGACGACCTACTACGGCGAAGGCCACGGAATATGGAGCAAGGTCTATTCGAACCCCGAGGTCTACGAGTGGCTTCTCAGCTTCAGAAAGGGTTGAAATAAACATCCGTAAAGCCGATTTTAAGGTAAAAAAGGGTTCGTTTCCGAGCCCTTTTTTATTTCGTAGGAGAAATAAGGAAAAAAAGCCTGCGGGCTTTTTTGATTTTATTTTCTCTTTGCACTCTTTTTTTCTCTGGAGAAAAAAAGCCTGCGCTGAAAAAAAGAGTCGCCATGAGGCGGGAGGGTTGAGCGGACGTCGCCTTCGCTCCGTCCTTTACAAACCCCTCCCGCCTCCTAGCAACCTCCACCCTCCCACCGCGGTGAAATGTTTCTTTTGTTTAAGTCTCCTTCGCG
>JAFSWB010000064.1 GCA_017444735.1 Clostridia bacterium
ATATTGGAGAATGGAGCCTGCGTACCCCAACGGCTGGGGGTATTAACGCCGTAAATAAACGACTGGATGCACTGTTTGACTTCCTTCTGAGTGAGGTCGTCGATCTTGACGAACGGGGCGAGGTAAGTGTCGAACGACGAGAACGCCTGAGCGCCCGCCCACTCGTTCTGCATTATACCGAGGAAGTTGACCATCTGGTTGCAGAGCGTCGAGAGGTGGGACGCGGGCGACGACGTGATCTTGCCGGGAACGCCGCCGAGGCCCTCCTCGATGAGCTGCTTCAGCGACCATCCGGCGCAGTATCCGGTGAGCATAGACAGGTCGTGCAGGTGGATCGCCGCGCTTCTGTGCGCCTCCGCGATCTCCTCGTCGTAGACCTCGGAAAGCCAGTAATTCGCCGTGATCGCGCCGGAGTTCGAGAGGATCAGACCGCCGACGGAATACGTGACGGTGCTGTTTTCCTTGACGCGCCAGTCGTTGATCTTGAGATAGTTGTCGACGAGGTCCTTGTAGTTCAGGAGCGTCGAGTTGATATTCCTTACCTTCTCGCGCTGTTTGCGGTAAAGGATGTACGCCTTCGCGACGTCGGCGTACCCGGATTCGGACAGCACCTTTTCGACGCTGTCCTGAATCTGTTCGACGGTGATCTTACCGTCGACGATCTTCGGCTCGAAATCCGAAGTGACGTGAAGAGCGATCAGATCGACGACGCTCGGATGATACTGCTTCTCGAGCGCCTCGAACGCTTTGGTAATGGCGGCGGAGATCTTCGAGATGTTGAAATCCACTATCTTGCCGTCTCTTTTAACTACCTGATACATGAGGATTCTCCTTGGCTCTGATTTATCGTTCCCGGCAAAAGTGCAAAACAAAAAAGCCCACGTTTGCCGTATCGACTTCGCAAAAAGTATTATACAACATATGGGGCTTTTGTGTCAATATATTGTGGTGGAAAATGTTTTACAAATCTATATCTTGTTTTTTAGTCAATTCCACGAAGAGCCGCTCCGGGCACGTATTTCCTCGCCGTTTCGAGGAATCCGAACATCGTTTCGCGGTCCGGCGCGCGGAATCCGCCGAACGGAACGGAGTCGCGGTCGACGAACGCCTGGATGAAATATCTGTCGGCGCCTTTTATCATTTTCCCGATCTCTTCGATATCGCTGACCTCGTGGAGACCGTCGACGACCGTCGTCCTGAACTCGTGGTCGACGGAGGAGCCGTTGAGGATCGCGATGCTCTCCGTTATGCGGGAGAGATCGAGCGAGGACACGCCGCACGTCCCGGCGTACTTCGCGGGAGAGTTTTTGACGTCCATCGCGACGTAATCGACGAGCCCGTCCGATATCAGCGAGCGAAGGACTTCGGGGTGGTATCCGTTCGTGTCGAGCTTCGCCGCGAAGCCCTCTTCCCTGACGCGCGCGAGAAACGCGGGGAGCCCGGGCGAGAGGCACGGTTCGCCGCCGGTTACGGCGACGCCGTCGAGAAGACCGCGGCGGCCGCGGAGAAAGGCGAAAAACTCCTCCTCGCCGGAGACGGACGTCTCCTTCCCGGACGCAAGATCGAAATTGTGGCAGAAAGGACACCTGAAATCGCACCCGCCGAGAAAGACGGTGCAGGCGACGCGCCCCGGAAAGTCGAGAAGCGTCATTTTCTGAAGACCGTAGATGACCAAAACAAACCTCCTTACACCGCCGCGAGAACGTGCGCGTTGCGCAGACCGGCGTCGGCGATCCCGTCGTTTACCGAATAAGCGTGCTTTTCGAGATCGAGGCAGACCGCCCCGGTGAGCCCCTGCTCCGTCAGGGCGTCGATCACGTCGGCGGCGACCGTTTCGATCACGCCGCTCTTTTCTTCCCGGATATCGGCGCCGTTTCCCGTAGTGATAAGGTATTCGAGCAGCTCAGCGGTCAGCGGAAGGAGCGGAAGCGAGCGCATCGTGCGGAACTTCCACTTGTAGAACGGCTGATACCGCCTGTTGAGCAGGAAGACCGCCGCCGACGCGGCGCGGGCGAACTCGATCGCGGCGAGCTGAGCCGCCCCCTCCTCGCCGTGAGCGAGACACCTTTTATAGTTGTACTGTCCGGACTGCGCCATGAGGAGCAGATTCCCGGCGAGCTTTTTTCTTCTGATATCCTCGGGAAAATATGCAAGTTGTTCGCGGATCGCGGTCACTTCGCCGTACCCGTCGAAGAAGATCTCCCCGCACACGGCCTCGAGAAGCGACGGCTCCGGGACGGACAGCCACTCGTGAAGGGACAGGTTCCCGTTCTCCGCGCCCGTCCTGTCACGGAAGAAATCGGCGGTGCGGACGACGCCGTGACGCGCGCCGCCGACCGGCGCGAGCTTCAGCCGCGGGACGCCCGCGAACTCGGAGGGCAGCTTCGCGTACGCCCTTTCGAGCTCGAACGCGCGCCGTCTGTCGACGACGTCCTCTCCGGGCAGGAAAATCGTGAATCCCGGCTCGAAATCGTGGTCGCGGGACACCTCGTCGTCGTATCCGAGGCACTCCGAGCCCGCCCCGCAGAAGCCGACCGCGACGAACGGGAGCAGGTCGGGAAACTTCTCCCGGAGCATCGGTTCGCCGAACTCCCCGTAGTACCCGCGAGACAGTTCAAGTCCTTTCATATATCTCCTCCGCGCGGCGCGAAAGCTCCTTCGCGTCGGCAAAATATCCGTAGTATTCAAACGTGGGCGCGCACTTCTCGCAGACGAACGCGTAATACCCGTCCCTCGGACGGTCGGCGTCGAACAGGGCGCGCGCACGGTCGAGAAGATCGAAAATCTCGCTCTCCGCTCTTTCCGCTCCCTTCTCGGCCTCCGCCGTGTTCGCGAGATTGAGGAGCGTCATCGCCTCCTCGAGCGCGCCGTCCCCCGAACGTCTCATCGTATCGACCGCGAGACGGTAGTATTCTCTCGCGTAGGCGTATTCGCCGAGCGCCGCCGACGTCAGACCCATGTTGTTGTAAAGCCCTCCGAGAAGATCCGGGTCGATATCCTCTTTCCCCTCGTATATTTCCTTCGCTTTCAGAAAGAGCTCCTTCGCCGCGCGGTGATCTCCGAACGCGCCCTTCGCGGTCGCGACGTTGACGTACGCGGTCGCCGCGCTGACCGTCCCCTCGTATCCGAGCCGCCCGATGAGTGAGAGCTCGCGGCCGCACGCCGCGAGCGCCTTTTCGCGCTCGCCCGTCTTTCGGTAATGGCCGACGAGCTCGCCGAGAACGAAAAACTCGCCGCGCGCGTCTTTACCGAGGCGCGCCTCTTCGAGCCAGTAGTTGAGATGGCGTTCGACCCCTTTGTAGTCGCGCCGGCTCATAAGCTCGTCGACCTTGTCCCTGATCCGGAGCTGAGGGATCGGCTTCACGTCGGCCGACCCGTACGGCTCTCCGCAGAGAAGGCATCGCGGCTCCGCGTAATCCTCCGGGCCGAGAAATCCGTCCTCATTCTTCATCGCGCGTCCTCCACCTTTTCTTTCTGAAAATATGATATCATCTATCCCCCGCGATGTCAACGGAGGCGGACAATTATTGACAAATTGAAAAAATTGAAGGCCGGACCCGAAAAATATGGATTCTTTTCCGGAAATATGATATAATCTTTCCGTATTGCCCGGAAAAGGAGGTGACGAAGATGATTTTCGGACGACACATAAACAGATATTACCTGCGGTACGCCGTTCCCTTTATCGTCGGCCTTCTGACGCTCGTCGCCGTCGATTATCTCCAACTCCTCATTCCGAACCTCTATCAGATGCTCATAAACGGGATAAACACGGGGTCGGTCACGGTCGCAGGAGAGACGGTCCCGTTCGATATGAACTTTCTCGTCGACCGGATCTGTATGCCGATCGTCCTGATCGTCGTCTCGGTCACCGTGGGCCGCTTCGTCTGGAGGATCATGTTCTTCGGCTCCGCGATCCGCGCGGCGGACGATATGAGGCGGAGGATGTTCTCCGTTGCGAAGGACCTCAGCCGCGAATACTATCAGGTGAACAAGGTCGGCTCGATGATGTCTCTCTTCACGAACGATCTCGAAACGATAAGAGAATCCCTCGGATGGGGCATCATGATGTTCTTCGACGCCGTCTTCCTCTGCGTGCTCGCTGTCGGGAAGATGTGGAGGATGAGTCCGACACTCGCCCTCCTCTCGCTCGCTCCGATGCTCCTTCTCCTCGCCGCGGCGACCGTCGTCGGCAAATACATGATGGACAAGTGGGAGAGGCGGCAGGAGGTCTTCTCACAGCTTTCCGATTTCTCGCAGGAGTCGTTTTCCGGGATCGCCGTTATTAAGGCATTTGTCAAAGAAGCGCGCGAGCTCATGGCGTTCAAAAAGCTGAACGCCGACAACGAGAAAGCGAACGTCGATCACACGAAGGCGTCCGTCCTTCTCCGCATCCTCATTATGCTCTTCGCCGAGAGCGTCGTCTGCATCATCCTCGGGTACGGCGGATATCTCGTCTGGAGCGGCGTGTTCAACGCCGGTCAGCTCATAGAGTTCATCGGTTATTTTCAGTCGATCGTCTGGCCGATCATGGCGGTGTCCGAGCTTATCGACATGACGTCACGCGGCAAAGCGTCGCTGAAGAGAGTCAGCAAGCTCCTTGACGAAACTCCCGCCGTGAAGGACCGCGAGGGCGCGGTCCCCGCCGGTGAGATCAAGGGCGGGATCGAGTTCCGCGATCTCTCGTTCCGTTACCCGGACGGCGAGTTCGACGCGCTCTCGGGCGTCTCGTTCAGAATAGAACCGGGCGAGCACGTCGGTATCGTCGGGAAGACCGGGTCGGGAAAAACTACAATTGTCGAACTTATCCTCCGCGTTTACAACGTCGGGGACGGGATGCTCTTTATCGACGGACGCGACGTGAACGGACTGACGATCCGCTCCGTGCGCGACGGTATCGCGTATGTCCCGCAGGACAACTTTCTCTTCTCCGACACGATAGAGCGGAACATAGCGTTCTCCGTCGACGGAAGCGTCGATCACAAGATCGTCGAGCAGGCGGCGGTCCTCTCCGACGTCGACGGCAATATCAGCGAATTCGAGGAGGGGTACGAGACCGTCCTCGGCGAGCGGGGCGTCACCGTCTCCGGCGGTCAGAAACAGCGTATCTCCATCGCGCGCGCCCTTATGAAGGACGCCCCGATCCTCATACTCGACGACTCCGTCTCGGCGGTCGACACCGGGACGGAAAAGACGATCCTCGACAATCTGAAAGAGAGCCGGAGCGGGAGGACTACGATCCTCATCGCCCACCGCATCTCGACGATCGAGCGGATGGACAAGATAATCTACGTCGACGACGGCCGGGTCACGGCGGTCGGAACTCACGAAGAGCTTCTCGGGATCTGTCCCGATTACAGAAAGACCGTCGAGCTCCAGCGTCTTGAAGAGGAAGGAGGCGGGCGCGATGCATGAATTTCTCCCTCTCCTGATCATCGGCGCGGTCATAGGCGTTATCTCCGCCGTCTTCATCGCGGCTTACGCGCTCGAAAAGAATAAAAAGGAAGCCATGGGCTTCGACCGGAAGATGAGCGACCGCGAGATCGTGAAACGCCTCCTCTGGTACGCGAGGCCGCACGTTCCCTCCTTTATCCTCGCGATCTTCTTTATGATCCTCTCGATCGTCTACGAGGTCGGCTCCCCGATGCTGATCGGCCATATCGAAGAGACGGTCAAGGACTCCTTCGCCCTTCCGCACCTCTACGCCGTTCTCGCGGTCTACGTTTCCCTTCTGCTCGTTTCGCTCGTCTCGACTTATCTTCAGGCGATGATCCTTCAGAAAACGGGACAGAAGATCCTCTCAAAAATGAGGGAGGACGTTTTCTCTCATATTGAATCGCTGTCGCACGATCAGCTCAACAGCACCCCCGTCGGCGTGTTCGTCACCCGTGTGTCGAACGACCCCGACGCGATCTCCTTTATGTTCACGAACATCCTCGTCACGCTCGCGAAAAACGTGATGGTGATCTTCGGGGTGCTCGGCGCGATGCTCGTTCTGAACTACGCTCTGACGCTGATGGTCCTCTGCTTCGTCCCGTTCGTCGTCCTCTTCACGGTGATCTTCCGCAAATTCTCGCGCAAGGCGCACCGCAGAGTGAACGACGCCAGGACCGCCGTCAACACGTACCTATCCGAAAACCTATCGGGTATCGGCGTCACGCAGATATTCAACATGGAAAGCCGGAAGATGAGAGAATTCTCCGAAAAGAGCGCCTCGCTCAGCCGCGCTCAGCGCATGATGACCGTCGTCTTCGGCATCTTCCGTCCGATGGTCTATATGCTCTATATCTCCTCCGTCCTCTGCCTCTTCTGGCTCGGCGGGCGGGGGTATATAAAGGACGTCTCCTTTTTCGGACAGACGGTGACGTCGGGTATCGTCGTATCTTTCTACATTTATATCAAGAACTTCTTCAATCCGATCCAGAACCTCGCGGAGCAGTTCGATATGCTCCAGCGGTCGTTCGCGTCGGCTGAAAAGATCTTCAGGGTCCTCGACATCGTGCCCGAGATCGTCGATCCGGACGACGCGATCGAGCTTGAAAACGTCCGCGGCGAGATCGAATTCCGCGACGTGTGGTTCGCTTACAACGAGGGCGAATGGGTCCTGAAGGGAGTCTCGTTCAGGATAGAGGCGGGACAGACGGCGGCGTTCGTCGGGCCGACCGGCTCCGGCAAATCGACGATCCTCGGGCTTATCACGCGCAACTACGATATTCAGAAGGGCGAGATACTCTTCGACGGGATCGACGTCAGGAAAATAAAGCTCTCCTCTCTCCGCTCGCACGTCGGCCAGATGCTTCAGGACGTTTTCCTCTTCTCCGGCGACATAAGGAGCAATATCGTCCTCAAGGACGAGTCGTTCACCGACGAGGAAGTGATGGAGGCGTGCCGCTACGTGCGCGCCGACACGTTCATCTCAAAGCTCGAGGGCGGGCTCGACGAGCCGGTGAGAGAGCGCGGGAACAATTTCTCCGCGGGTCAGCGTCAGCTCCTTTCCTTCGCCCGGACGATAATCCACAAGCCGTCCGTGATAATCCTCGACGAGGCGACGGCGAACATCGACACGGAGACGGAGCTGCTGATCGAGGAATCGCTCGAACGGATCAGAAATATCGGAACGATGCTCGTCGTGGCGCACCGCCTCTCGACGATCCAGCACTCGGACAAGATCATCGTCCTCTCGGACGGGCGGATCGTCGAGGAGGGAACGCACCGGGAGCTTATCGCAAAGCGCGGAAAGTACTACAAGCTCTACACCCTGCAGTTTGAAAAGGAAAATATGAAGTGATCCCGGGGGGGCTGCCGCGAAGCAGCCCCCCCGCTCGTTTTCCGATGGACAAAAACCCGAAAAAATGGTACAATATATTCATAAAACAGCGAAAGAGGTCAAATAATGAAAAGGATCGTCTCTTCGCTCGTCCTCGTGTCGGTCGTTCTGACGGCGTTCGCCTCCGTAACGACCGCGGCGGACGGCGCTCCTCTCCGACACCGCGTACCGTTTCGAGTGCGTGTCGATCGAACGGATCCGGTTCGCCCGAGAGTTCGGGCGCGGATCGGAGGAAAGGGACCGCGAGATCCGAGAGACCGCGTTCGCCCTTTACGAAAAGCTCGTAAAATACGGTATAACCCTGACGGAAACGAGGAAATATCCCGACTTTGAGGGATCGGGCTCGATCACGACGCCGCCCTCGAAACGGAAGCTTCTTTGCTGATATGAATGAAATGAAAAGAGTTCTTATTATTATCGCGGGCACGCTCGCGTGGTTCGCCGTCCTCGCGCTTTTCGCCGTCTCGTTTCATATCGCGTCGGACTGGAGAATAAAGATCGAAGGCGTCCCCGACGGCGAAGCCGCCGTCGAGTGCGGCGGCGATTTCACTCCGCCAGCAGTGACGGCGGCCTTTTACGGCAATATCCTTTTCCGGGGAGGCGTTCCGCTGACCGTGGCGGCGGACGGCGCGGTCGACGCGTCGAAGGTCGGGGAATACGTCCTCCGCTGGCGGACGTCGGCGTTCGGAACAGACGCGGAGGCGGAATACCGGGTCTCCGTCGTCGACACGACGCCGCCGGTGATCACGCTCGTTCCCGAAGAGAGAGAATACATCCTTCCGGGGACGGCTTACGACGACCCCGGCTTCGCGGCGGCCGATATCGCCGACGGCGATATAACCGACCGCGTCAGGGTCGACACGGAGGACGACGGGAAGACGCTCACTCTCCGCTACACGGTCGCCGATTCGTCGGGCAACGGGGCGGAGGCCGAGCGGACGGTCCGGTACGACGACCCGATCCCGCCGGAGATCGCGCTTCTCGGAGACGCGGAGATCTCGTTCTACGCCGGGCGCGAGGTTTTTTCGGAGCCGGGATTTACGGCGTCCGACAACGTGCTCGGCGATATCGCCGACCGCGTGAAGGTCGAGGGCGAGGTCGACTCCGGCACGCCCGGGACTTACGTCATAAAATACTCGGTCGAGGACGATTACGGCAACCGCGCCGAGGCGGTGCGGACCGTCACGGTCGTCGAGCCGCCGAAGCCGCGGACGGTCACGGTACAGAAGGATTATCCCGTCGACGGACCGATCCCCGACCGCGTGATCTACCTGACGTTCGACGACGGACCGGGCGCGTACACCGCCGAGCTGCTCGACGTCCTCAAAAAGCACAACGTCAGGGCGACGTTTTTCGTCACGGGGAACGGAGATCCCTCGCTTATCGCCCGCGAGGAGGCGGAGGGCCACTCCGTCGGCATCCACACGATGACGCATGATTACTATTCGATCTACTCCTCGGAGGAGGCGTTTTTCGCCGACGTCTGGGCGATAAACGAGATAATAAAGGAACAGACGGGTTCTTACACGACTCTCCTTCGCTTTCCCGGCGGATCGTCGAACACGGTCAGCCGGTTCAACCCGGGGATCATGACGAGGCTGACGGCCGCCGTCGTCGAGGCGGGTTTCACGTACTTCGACTGGAACGTCACGTCGGGCGACGCGGGAGGCACAACGGACACGCGTGAGGTCTTTCTCAACGTGACCGGCGGGATCTCCGGCAAGAGCGCCGCCGTCGTTCTTCAGCATGATATAAAAGGATTCAGCGTCGCCGCGGTCGACGATATAATCGAATGGGGACTCGCGAACGGATACGTTTTCCTTCCGCTGACGCCCTGCAGTCCGACCGCCCGCCACAGAGTAAACAACTGAAAAGGAGCCTGATATGATAAATTACGAAAATCTCCGGTCGTTCGCGTACTGCAACGACCGACTCGTCAGGGGCGCCCCGAGGGGGATCGTCCTCTCGTTCGGCGGACTCGGATTCAGCGAGATGTACGGGGAAGACACGGCGGAAGGAAAGTATTTCGCCGGGAGGAATATCATCTTCGCCGTTCCGTATCTCGATCCGTGGGCGTGGATGAACCGCGCAGCCGTCCTGACAACGGACCGGATCGTCGGCGCGCTGACCGCGAAATACGGCGAGCTCCCCGTCGTGTCCTCCGGCGGTTCGATGGGAGGCCAGTCGGCGCTCGTCTACACGAGGTACGCCGCCCGCACTCCCGCCGCGTGCGTCGTCAACTGCCCCGTTTGCGATATGGAATACCACCTCACCGAGCGCCCCGACCTCCCGCGGACGATGTTCGCGGCGTTCTCGTCGCCGAGGCCGTTCGACGAGGAGCTCCGCTCACGCTCTCCCCTTCGTCTCGTGAACGAGCTGCCCCGCGTTCCTTACACGGTCTTTCACTGCGACTGCGACGCGGCGGTGAATATCGACGCGCACTCGCGCCGGTTCGTCGCCGAAATGGAAAGGGCCGGTCACGACGTGACGTTCCTCACGGTCCCGGGCCGCGATCACTGCGATCTTCCGCCGGAATACCTCGGGTGGTATCGCGTTGCGATCGAAATCGGAATAAAATAGGGCCGCCGCACTTAGCGCAGACCGAAAAAGCACGGGTTAAAAACGAATAAAGCGAACAAAAATCCGTAGTTTTCATCTTTTTGAGGTGAAAATCCTACGGATTTTTCCATTTTATGTGCCGGGTCACGGAAGTTACCCGATCTGTTGTCGTTTTTGCCCGCTTTGCATCGCAAAGCGTCTTGGCGTATGTAAATACGCCTCACGGGGCAAAGAACGACGATTCTGCATCTAATTGCGGCAACCCTTTTTTATATAGATTTTGAAAACGTCTCAAACGCGGTCTCGTAAAGGAACCTCTCGGCGTAGTCGGCGATCTTATCGGGCGGGATCGGGAAACGGCCGATCGGAACGACGTCCGTGACGCCGCGGACGGTCGCCCCGTCCTCCCGCGTGCCGCAGAAGACGACGACGGGAACGCCGCGGGCCGCCGCGCGCGCCGCGACGGCGGAGACCGCCTTGCCGCGGGCGCTCTGGCTGTCGAATCTTCCCTCTCCCGAGACGCAGAGATCGGCGTCCGCGAGAAGACCGTCGAAGCCGACCGAATCGAGAACGGCGTCGGCTCCGCTCATAAGCGCGCCGCAGAAAAACGCGAGGGCTCCCGCTCCGCACCCGCCCGCCGCTCCCGCGCCGGGAAGATCGGAGACGTTGACGCCGAGATCGCGTCTGATGACCTTTGAAACGGATCGGAGCCCTTCGTCGAGCAGACGGACCGTCTCTTCGTCCGCCCCCTTCTGCGGTGCGAAGACGAACGCCGCGCCGCACGGTCCGAAAAGAGGATTGTCGACGTCGCACATGACGCGAATCTCCGCGCCCCGGAGACGCGCGTCGAGGCGCGAGGCGTCGATCGAGGCGACATCGCGGAGCGTGCCGCCTACGGGAGTGAACCGGCGTCCCTCGCGGTCGAGAAAACGCACCCCGCAAGCCGACGCCATACCGCATCCGCAGTCGTTCGTCGCGCTTCCGCCGAGAGCGAGGATGAATTTGCAGAAGCCGCGGTCAGCCGCGGCGAGGAACAGTTCTCCCGCCCCGCGCGTCGTCGCGTTCACGGGGTCGCGCCGGTCTGTCAGCGTCAACCCGGACGAGGCGGAAAGCTCGATCACCGCCGCGTCGCCGAGAACGCCGAAAAAAGAGTCGACCGGATCGCCGTACGGTCCGGTCACGCGGCACGGGACCCGCTCCGCTCCGAGCGCGTCGGCCGTTCCCTCTCCCCCGTCCGCCATCGGGACGATAACGCAGCGGACGCCGGGGATCGCGGCGGTCGCCGCGTCTTTTATTATCTCCGCCGCGCGCCGCGCGGTCAGCGTCCCCTTGAAGGAATCGGGGCAGATCACTATTTTCATATTATTTTTCATTTTCAGCCATCGGTCGGTACATCTCCGAATTGGAGAAAACGCAGAGGACCAGATTCGCGACAATCCATGCCGCCGCGACGAAGAAGTAAAAGAACGCGGCGTACGACATCACCTGACCCGGGACGTCGATCTCCCTGCCCGCCTCGGTCACAGCCGGAAAAACGACGGGGATCAGCGGCTCGACTATCGGCGATACGATCAAAAGCGAAAAGTGGACGATCCCTCCGATAAGACAAATGCGCGTTCTCTTCCGGATCGAGGCGTCGAGCTCTTTTCTGTACAGATCGAGCCTCTTCGTCGCATTGTCCGAAACGTAGAGATCGGCTCCGGACAGCGGGACGTTAGACCGGATCGTGCGGTAGAAGACGACCGACAGACAGATCATCGAAAACGCGAGAAGAACGAAGCTGATCTCCTCGATCACCGCGACGGCCGGGTAAAGGCGGCGCGCGCCGGCAAAGCGGAAGACGTCGAACCTCGAATACTGTGAGAAAAACCCGTCCTCGATAATAAACGAAACGACGCTCATCACGGCGTAAAGGGCCGACGGGATCACTATCAAAAGCCATGAGCGTTTTTCGCAGCAGGCGTTTTTCAGGACGATCGCGGTCATTATAATCATCGCGGCGCAGAACACCCCGGGAACGATCGCTTTTTCCGAGTTGGTGATGCGGACCGAGAGAAAAGCGGACGCCATAAAGCAGACAGCCGCCAGACGCATCCTGCGTCCGAGCGTCACCGTCGGGTTCTCCTCGCTGAACGAGCTGTACGCGGCGCGGACGGCGTCGATAAACTCCCGGTCTTTCTTTACCGAGACGAAAAAGCGCAGAGCGTAATACAGATAAACGACGCCGAAAGCGGTCACGAAAAGGGCGTTCGACACATTGAGAAGAGGGCGCGCCGTTTCCGCGTTCACGGCGTTCATCGTGACGTCGCCGTAACGGCTGCTCATAAAGAGCGCGGGAAGCTCCGCCACGACGGAGAACGCCGAGCGGACGACGAAAAACACGACCGTCACCGAGCGGACCACGGACGAAAAGTCGCGCACACGCGGCGCCTTTCCGCCGCGCGGCGAGGCGACGACGGCGTTGATGCTCTTTGAGGGAAAGCGGCGGGCGAGCCCGTCAAGTCCGGCGAAGAGCTTCGTCACGCCGGAAGTGAAATAGATGATCTCGATTATCGCGTAGACGAAAACGGCTATCAGTACGTACGTCTGGCTCGCCGCCTTCATCGAGAGCGCGTCGAGCATCGATCCGTCCGGACCGACCGTACTTCCTCCCCTTCCCGCGACGAGAAGATAAAGGACGAGGATCTTCGACAGGTCGATGAGAAATAGATGGCAAAACGTATATCTCGCGTCGCCGAGGTCGTCGTCCATCGTCGAGATCTTCGAGAGACCTTTGAATATAAGATAAAAGCCGATGAAATCAGGCAAAAAGTCAATGAGATTGAAACACGGGTTGAAAAGAAAGACGAAACCCGCGGTTATAAGACCGAAACCCATCGGAGCCTCCGTTATTTTTTCTTTTTCCGCTTTTTCGACGGACGGTTTTGTTCTTTTTGGTCGAGATACTCCCGGTAGAGCTCCCTGTTTTCCTCAAGCGTCCTCTTTTTCCGTTCGTACGCCTTTTTACGGATAGCCGTCACGAACGGTATTTTTGACGGCTCCGGCTCCTTCACCTCGCCCGTTACGGGAATGAAGCAGACGAACGACGTATAAATGAGGAACGACATAAAGAGAAGACACGCGAGAGACAGAAGGACCGACAGCTTCAGCCCGACGTCCCCGATCTCTGCGGGAAGGATACCCGCCGTCAGCGTATACGCGATAAGGAACACGTAAACGGTCGTCGAAAAGCTCCGGTTGAAGTTTGCCCTCGACGCGATCTTCTTATCCTCCGCCTCGACCGCGAGCGAACGGATCGCCCCCGTGAGGAAGAAATGAAGAAGAAGCGCCGTCGCCGACCAGAGGACGGAGAGGACGATCCCCGGGACGCTGTCGTCCGTGAAGAGGGAGAACGTCCTGCCCGCCGCGCGGACCAGCGAGACCGCGGCGAGCGCGGCGTCGACCGGAACGCATTTCCTGAACGCCGCCTTGTGTCCCGAAAGCACAGCCAAAGCCCAAAGCGTAATGAAGCATCCGACGATATCGGCGAAGAAATAAGTCGGTATCATCACGAAAGCGAACGTGACGAAATAACCGAAAAACAGAATCCCGAATCCCATGTCAGTCTTCCGCGTCCGCGGTCCCCGCTCCGCAGCACTTCTTATATTTTTTACCCGATCCGCACGGGCAGAGGTCGTTCCTTCCGACCTTCCCGTCCTTTTTCACGACGGGTCTCTTTTTCGTCCCGCCCTCTCCGGCGAAACCGCGGGAGACGGGCTTCGCGACCTCGACTCGCCTCATATTCTCGCGCGGAACGGCGGACAGGAGCATACGGACGGTGTCGTCGCGGATATTCGTTATCATCTCGTCGAAGAAGTCTCCCGCCGCTATCCTGTACTCGGATATCGGGTTGCGCTGCGCGTACGCCTGAAGACCGATCGTCTCCATAACGGAGTCCATCGCCTCGAGGTGATCCATCCACTTGAGGTCGACGTTGTGGAGAAGAACGATACGCTCGAGCTCTCTCATCTTTTCTTCGCCGAAGACGTCCTTTTCCTTCGTCAGATAGAGCTCCATCGCGCGGTCGTCGAGGAGCTTTCTGACCTCCTCGCGGTACGCCATCGGATCCTCGTGTCCCTCGTCCTTCAGATCGTCAGCCGTGCAGAGCAATCCGAGATATTTCGAGCGGAGCCCGTCGAGATCGAAGTTCTCGGGATCGTGGAGATAACTGTCGACGGCGTCGTTTATCGTGCCGTGGATCATATTGACGATCTTCTCGCGAAGGTCGCTGTTTTCGAGGACCTCGGTGCGCTGAGCGTAGATGATCTGTCTTTGCTGGTTCATCACGTCGTCGTACTGAAGGACGTTCTTTCTTCTGTTGAAGTTCTGATCCTCAAGCCGTTTCTGCGCCGATTCTATCGATCCCGACAGGATCCTCGCGTCGATAGGCTGATCTTCGCCGAGTCCGAGACGGTCGACGACGCCGAGGATGCGCTCGGAGCCGAACAGACGCATCAGGTCGTCCTCGAAGGAGAGGAAGAACCGCGACTCGCCGGGGTCTCCCTGACGCCCGGATCTGCCTCGGAGCTGGTTGTCGATACGGCGGGACTCGTGGCGTTCCGTTCCGATAACGAACAAGCCGCCCGCCTCGCATACCTTCGCCCATTCGGGCTTGATCTTTTCCTGATATTTGGAGTACAGCTCGCGATAGTGCGCGCGCGCTTCTCTTACGTCCTCCGAAACGGAGTCGGAGTATCCGGTCGCAAGAGCGATGACCTCCTCCTCGTAGCCCTCTTTCCTCATCTCGCCCTTTGCGAGATATTCGGCGTTGCCGCCGAGCATGATGTCGGTTCCGCGCCCCGCCATGTTCGTGGAGATCGTCACGGCGCCGAACTGACCCGCCTGGGCGACGATATCCGCTTCCATTTCGTGGTATTTGGCGTTGAGGACGGTGTGCTTGATCCCTTCCCTTTTCAGTTTCTTCGAGAGCTCCTCGGATTTCTCAATGGAGACCGTGCCGACGAGGACGGGCTGTCCTTTTTCATGGCACTCCTTGATCTGCTCGATTATCGCGTGATCCTTGCCGTTTTTCGTCTTGTAGACGACGTCCGGATGGTCGACTCTTATCATCGGCTTGTTCGTGGGGACCTCGACGACGTCGATATTGTAGATCTCGCGGAACTCGTTCTCCTCGGAGAGCGCCGTACCGGTCATTCCGGAGAGCTTTTTGTACATTCGGAAATAGTTCTGGAACGTGACGGTCGCGATCGTCCTGTTCTCTCGTTTGATCTTTACGCCTTCCTTCGCCTCGATAGCCTGATGCAGACCGTCGGAATAGCGGCGTCCCGGCATCAGACGGCCGGTAAAGGTGTCGACGATGATGATCTCGCCGTTCTTTATGACGTAGTCGGTGTCGAGCTTCATCGTGCCGTGCGCCTTCATCGCCTGATAAATGTGGTGAGAGATGTTGGCGTTCTCGGGGTCGGAGAGGTTCGCGATCCCGAAGAATTTCTCCGCCTTCGCGATACCGGACGCGGTGAGCGTCGTGTTTTTCGCCTTTTCGTCGACGATGTAGTCCTGCTTAATGTCGTCGTGATCCTGCTTCGCGTCGAGCTCCTTGATGACGAAACGCGAAAGCCCTCTGACGAACCGGTCCGCCATCTCGTAAAGCGGATCGACCTCGGAACCCATGCCGGAGATTATGAGAGGGGTCCTCGCCTCGTCGATCAGGATCGAGTCGACCTCGTCGACAATGGCGAAATTGTGTCCTCTCTGAACGCGCTGTTCCATATACGTGACCATGTTGTCGCGCAGATAATCGAATCCGAACTCGTTGTTCGTTCCGTACGTGATATCGCACCCGTAGGCGTGCTGTTTCTCCTCGCGGGAACCGTCGTGGACAATGAGTCCCGTCGACAGGCCGAGAAATTCGTGGACGCGGCCCATCTCGTCGCAGCCGAGCGTGGCGAGGTAGTCGTTGACGGTGACGATGTGGACGCCGTTCCCCGTCAGCGCGTTCAGGTACGACGGAAGGACGGCGACGAGCGTCTTGCCCTCGCCGGTCTTCATCTCCGCGATTCGCCCCTGATGAAGAAGAACGCCGCAGAGGATCTGCACGTCGAACGGCCGCTTGCCGAGCACCCTGTCCGCCGCCTCGCGGACGAGGGCGTACGCCTCGGGCATAATGCTCTCGAGCGACGCGCCGTCCCCGATCTCCTTTTTGAACTTGTCGGTCATCGCGGTCATATCGGCGTCGCTCATCGCGCGGTATTTGTCCGCGAGCGAGTTGACGGCGGTGAGGACCGGCTTGATCTTCTTGATCTGCTTGTCGCTGTACGTTCCGAATACTTTCTGAATGATTCCCATTTTTTCCGTCCTTTACGGGTGAATTATTTTATGAAAGCGCGGCGAGTCAATCTTGAAATCCGACGCGCGCGGGCTTATAATATACGTGAAGAATTATCGGAGGATACGACCCATGGCTGACGTCAATATAGTGCTCGTCGAACCGGAGATCCCGCAGAACACCGGGAATATCGCCCGCACGTGCGCCGCGACCGGCGCCGCGCTCCATCTCATCGAACCGATGGGCTTCCGCGTCGACGACAGAAAGCTGAAGCGCGCCGGTCTCGATTACTGGCATCTCCTCGACATAACTTATTATTCCGGGCTCGACGACTTTTTCGCCCGTCACCCGGGAATCGATTTTTATCTTTTCTCGACGAAGGCGCCCCGCGCGTACACCGAGGTCAGCTACCCTCTTCCCGTCTATCTTTTCTTCGGCAAGGAGACGAAGGGACTGCCGGAGGACCTTCTGAGAGCCCACGTCGACCGGACGGTCCGGCTCCCGATGAGGGACGGGCTCCGTTCTCTCAACCTGTCAAACACGGCGGCGGTCGCCGTTTACGAGGTCTTCCGTCAGCACGGATTCGCCGGTCTGCGTCAGGGGAGCGACTATCTTAAATCATCGGAGCGATAAGCTCGATGAGAGAGCGGCATATCCGCTTGAAAAGGCCGACCTTGCAGTCCTCGGGCGTGATCTCGCGCGACACCCCGAACAGCTCGTCGAAGTCGCGTTTCACGTCGTCGATCGCCGCCGAGCGGTACATCCACAGCCCGCACTCGAAGTGCAGATACAGACTGCGGTAGTCGAGATTGACCGTCCCGACCGTCGCGATCTCTCCGTCGGCGATAAACGTCTTGGCGTGAAGGAATCCGGGAGTGAACTCGTAAAGTCTGACCCCCGATCTGACGAGTTTTTCGTAGTGCGCCTTCGTAGACTCGAAGACCATCGGCTTGTCCGGGATCGCGGGAGTCACGATGCGCACGTCGACGCCGCTTCCGGCGGCGCAGCAGAGCGCCTGCTCTATCTGGTAGTCGATCACGAGGTAGGGCGTCGTGATCCAGATATATTTTTTCGCGCCGTAGATCATATTGAGGTAGATCGCCTCGCCCGTCGCCACGTCGTCGGCGGGATTGTCCTGATACGGCTGGATGACGCCGCCGCCCGCGAATTCGGGAAAGCTCCCCGGCTTGTACGGAGCGTATCCGTCCTCGCCGCCCGTCGAGGGCTCGAAATACTCCCACATCGACAGAAACATGACGGTGAAGCTCCACGCGGCGCGTCCCTCCACCCTCACGGCGTTGTCCTTCCAGTAGCCGAAACGGACGATCCTGTTTATATACTCGTCGGCGATATTGAAGCCGCCGGTGAAGGCCACCTTGCCGTCGACGGAACATATTTTCCTGTGATCGCGGTTGTTGAGACGCGGGTAAATGAGCGGGATATACCGGTTGAAAACGCGGCACTTTATCCCCTCTTTTTCGAGCGTCTTCGCAAAGTTGTACGGCAGATAGTTTATCGACCCGAAATCGTCGTAGATAAGACGGACGTCGACTCCCGCCCTCGCCTTGTCGAGAAGGATCGCGTGGATATCGTCCCACATACTGCCCGGTCCGACGATAAAATACTCAAGGAAAATGTATTTTTCCGCGCCGCGGAGCGCCGCGAGAAAATCGTCGTACATCGACTCGCCCGTCGGGTAGTATCTGACGTCGCAGTCCGAATAGGGCGGGTTTGACGCGAGATTCTTTATATACTCGGATTGCTTTTTCGCCGTCGGGTCGTCGATCCGGACGGCTCCTCCGCCGTCGTCGAGAGCGATCGCCCGCGCCATACGTCCGTTGATGTCCGCCATTTTTCTCTTCATTCTCGCCGACGCGGTGTTGCCGTGGAAGACGAGATAGACGGCGACGCCGAACGGAGGAAGAAGAAGGACGAGAACGATCCAGCCGATCTTATAACCGGGATTCTCCCGTCTCGTGATTATCCGAAGGACGAACGCAAAGCCTATGACGATGGTCACGGCGTAATAAATTGCGAAAAACCTGCCCGGGAGGAGAGCGACGAACGCAATAATGACGAACTGAATGAATATGAGGACGGATACCGTCACGAGACGGCTCGTCAGCATTTTCAGAAATTTTCTCACGATTAAGGCTCCCTTCCGTTTGCGTTCTGAAGAATATAATAAACTATAATTTTAAGAAAATCAAGTCAAACGGCCCATTTTCTGAAAGCGAGGATAGAAGGACCCCATGAAAAAACTGATCGTGATCGACGGAAACAGCATTCTGAACCGGTCGTACTACGGGATCCCCGGTCTTTCGACGTCGGGAGGTATCCCGACCGGAGCGACTTACGGTTTCGTATCGACGCTGAAACGGTATCTCGACCGGTTGACGCCGACGTACCGCGTATGCACGTTCGACACGCCGGAAAAGACGTTCCGTCACAAGCAGTACGAAGGGTACAAGGCCAACCGCCACGGGATGCCCGACGACCTCGCCGCTCAACTTCCTTACGCGAAGCGCGCGGCGGCGGCTCTCGGCTTCGCCGTCCTCGAATGTCCCGGATACGAGGCGGACGACGTGATCGGGACGGTCTGCCGCGCCGCGGACGAGCGGGGCGATATCCTCTCGTACATCATAACGGGAGACCGGGACTCGCTCCAGCTCATCTCCGACAGAACGTCCGTCTGGCTCCAGAGGAACCGCGAGGACGAGCTCTTCGGAAAAGAGCACTTCCGCGAGGTCTACGGGCTCGACCCGGACCGTTTCGTCGACGTAAAAGCCCTGATGGGGGACTCCTCCGACTGCATCCCGGGCGTTCCGGGGATCGGAGAGAAGACCGCTCTCAAGCTGATATCCGAGGCCGGCTCGCTCGACGCCCTTTACGCGGACTCGGAAAACGGGTATTTCGGCTCGACGCCGTCCGTCTGCCGCAAGCTCACCGAGGGAAAGGAGAGCGCGTATATGTCGCGCGACCTCGCGCGGATCTGCACGTCCGCCCCGGTCGGCTCCGACATCGACGCCGCGGAGAGCGGCGGGATCGACGGGGAGGCCCTTTATTCCCTTCTCTCCGAGCTCGAGCTTCGCAGTCTGATCGAGAAATTCCGTCTGACCGGACGCGAGTCGTCCGCCGCCGGAGAAGAGATAACCGCCGAATACGAAAAGATCACGCTGACGCCCGCAGAGGCGGCGTCGCTCAAGCTCCGCGGGCCCGTTTCGGTCTCGCTCCGGGACGGCGAGCTTTCGTTCTTCACGGAAGGCGCGCTCTACGTCTGTCCCGACGCGGACGAGGCGGCGGCGAAAAACGTTTTTTCGTCGCCCGTGATCTGCCACGGTTACAAATCTCTCCTCGCCGCCGCCGCAAAGCTCGGCGCGGCGCCGGAGTGCGCCTTTGACACGATGCTCGCCTCTTATCTGCTCGACCCCGGCAAGAGCTCGTACCCGCCCGACGCGGCGGCTGAAAAAGCCGGCGTCCGACCGGCGGCGGACGCCGCGGTCACCGTCTTTCTCGCAAGCGGCCCGCTCGGGGATAAGCTGGAAAAAGCGGGAATGACGCGTCTTTTGTCCGACGTCGAGATACCGCTTTCCTCCGTCCTCTTTTCGATGGAGACGCGCGGATTCCACTCCGACCCGGAAGGGATCGTAAAGTTCGCCTCCGTCCTCAAAACGAGAGAGGACGAGATGGCGGCGCAGATCTACTCTCTCGCCGGTCACGATTTCAATATCAACTCGCCGAAGCAGCTCGGAACGGTCCTCTTTGAGGAGATCGGACTGCGCGCCGGAAAGAAGACGAAAACGGGATATTCGACAGATGCCGATACGCTTCTTTCTCTCCGTTTCAGCCACCCGATAATCGGATCGATCCTCGAGTACCGCGAGATCGCGAAGCTGCGCGGAACGTACGGTGAGAATCTCGCCGCGCTCGCGGATGAGAACGGTCTTATCCACACCACCTTCAATCAGTGCGGAACGGCGACGGGACGGCTCTCCTCGAACGATCCGAACCTTCAGAACATCCCCGTCAGAGGAACGCTCGGACGGGAGCTCAGAAAGTATTTCGACGCCCGAGGGGAAGACAGGATCCTCCTCGACGCGGACTATTCGCAGATAGAGCTCCGCCTGCTCGCTCACCTCTCGGGAGACGAGCGGATGATCGACGGCTTCAGGTGCGGCGCCGACATTCACGCGGCGACCGCGTCGCAGGTCTTCGGCGTCCCGATCGGCGAGGTGACCGCCGAGATGAGAAGGCGCGCGAAAGCGGTAAACTTCGGTATCGTCTACGGGATCGGAGCGTACTCCCTCTCGCAGGACCTCGGGATCACGAGAAAGAGCGCGGAGGAGTATATTAACGGTTATTTCGCGGCGTATCCGCAGGTAGAGGAGTACCTCAGAAAGACGGTCTCCGACGCGGAGGAAAACGGATACACGGTCACGATGTTCGGCAGACGCCGAAATATCCCGGAGCTCTCCTCGTCGAACAAAAACGTCGCCGCCTTCGGAAAGCGCGTCGCAATGAATTCTCCCATTCAGGGGAGCGCCGCCGACGTCATCAAGATCGCTATGATCGGGGTCGAGAGAGCGCTCGCTGAAGCCGGGCTCGCCGCGTACCTCGTGATGCTGGTCCACGACGAACTGATAATCGACTCCGCCCTGTCCTGCGCCGACGAGGCGGCGGAGATCCTCGGGCGCGAGATGAGACGCGCCGCCGAGCTGTCCGTGCCGCTCGCCGCCGACGTGTCCCGCGGGAAGACGTGGTACGACGCAAAATGACGTTTTCACGCGAAAACGCTTGATACCGCCGTTCTTTTGGATTATAATATACCCGACGTTTGGGGTATGGGGATCATTCCCCGGGAATCAGGTGGAAATCCTGAGCGAACTCGTCACCGTAACGCGCGATAAGACTTCCCCGGGCGGCGCCGCAAGCCGTATGCCATTGGAGCGAACGCTCCGAGAAGGTCCCGGGAGGGATGCGCGTAAGCCGGGAGACCGACCCCTCAGCGCGGCGTCAGCATGGGCGACGGCAGTCGCCCGCCCTGACCGCGAGTTCTCGGTGCGGACCTCCGCGTCCCGCGCCGCGGCGTCGCAAACAACATAATCTGAAAAGGAGAAAACAAAATGAAGAAGAATCTGATTTTACCCCTGAGACTTCTCCTTATCGCGGTGCTTATTGCGGCTGTGGCACTGACGTTCGCGTCGTGCGGTAACGGAGTGGGTACGGAAACGAAAGAGACGGCGGCGAAGACGGAGACCGCCGCGGCGACTGAATCCGGCGCCGGAACCGAGTCCGGAACGGCGACGGAGTCCGGCACGGAAGCGGAGACCGAACCCGTCGAGATCGAGAAGATCGAAGTCGGAAGCGGCGCAAAGACCGTCACGGTCAAAGTCGTAAAGGACAAATCCGTCACCGAGATCACCCTGCACACCGACAAGGACAATCTTGCCGACGCGCTTCTTGAGCATGAGCTCGTCGAGGGAAGCGAATCCGAATACGGTCTCTTCATCACGTCGGTCAACGGAGTCGCCGCCGAGGAAAACTACTTCTGGAGTCTTGAACAGAACGGCGAAATGCTGATGACCGGCGCGTCGACGACTCCCGTCAGCGACGGCGAGGGATTCGAGTTCGTTTATACGAAGATCGAGTATTGAAAACGCGCGCGAGGATCCTGAACGTTGTCATTTTCGCAATGTTCGGAGCGACGATGTTCGTCTCGAAGCTCGCGATGGAAGCGCTTCCGAACGTTCACCCGGTGACGATGTTCATAATGGTGCTCACCTTTTCGTACGGGTGGCGCGCCGTGATCCCGACGTACGTTTACGTCCTTCTTGTCGGAGTGTACGCGGGATTCGCCGTATGGTGGATACCGTATCTTTACATCTGGGCGGTCATCTGGGCGCTCACGATGCTCATTCCGTACGACAGGCTGCCGGAAAAGGCGCGCCTCGTCCTGATACCCGCCTTCTGCGGGTTTTTCGGACTGATCTACGGCACGCTGTACGCGCCGGCGCAGGCGCTTCTCTTCCGGCTTGACTTAAACGCGACTCTCAAATGGATCGCCGCGGGTCTCCCGTGGGATGTCGTTCACTGCGTCGGAAACGTCGCGATCGGTCTTCTCATCGTGCCGCTCACGGATCTGACGAGAAAGCTGAGAGCGAAAATCGAAAAAACATAGCAGAGGAGGCCTTCCCCTCTGCTATTTTTTTCTTGACCTCGGCGCACTTTTGTATTACAATATCGGAGGATGATTTTTGATTTATTTTGTCGGCGGCGCCCGCCGCCCGGCAGGGAGGTAGAAAATGGCAGCTAAATTCAGAAAGATCGGCGTTCTGACGTCAGGCGGAGACGCACCCGGAATGAACGCGGCGGTCCGCGCCGTCGCGCGCGAGGCGCTCGCCAACGGCGTCGAGGTCATGGGCATCTACGGCGGTTATCGCGGGATGATCTACGACGAGATGATCGAACTCACCGCGCGCGAGGTATCGAACAAGATCACGCTCGGCGGCACGTTCCTCTACTCGGACAGATGTCTTGAGTTCAAAGAGGAAGAAGGAATGAAAAAAGCGATCGAGACCCTGCGCCGCCACGAGATAGACGGCGTCGTCGCGATCGGCGGCGACGGGACGTTCCGCGGCGCGACCGACCTTTCCGCTCGCGGCATACCGACGATCGGGGTCCCCGGAACGATAGACAACGACATCACAGCCACCGACAACACGATCGGCTTCGACACCGCGATGCAGACGGTCCTCGAATGCGTTGACAGACTGCGCGACACGTGCGAGAGCCACGCGCGCTGCAACGTCGTCGAGGTCATGGGACGCGGAGCGGGCGATATAGCCCTCAACACCGCGATCGCCTGCGGCGCGGTCGCCGCGGCGATCCCCGAGGTCGATTTCGACGAGGACGCCGTGATCGAGCGTATAATCAAGCTCCGACGCGAAGGCAAGCGAAACTTTATCGTCATCGTCTCCGAGGGCGTATCCGGTCATTCCGAGGAGCTCGCGAAGAAGATCAACGACCTGACGAAGGAGCTCGCGGCAAACGAGAACAACGACCGTATGTGGGTCGAGACGAAGTTCGTCCGCCTCGCGCACGTCGTCCGCGGCGGGTCCCCCACCCTCTCCGACAGGATCCTCGCCACGAAGATGGGCGTCCGCGCCGTCGACGAGCTGCTCGCGGGCAACTCCGACCTCGTCGTCTGCGAAAAGGCGGGCGAGATCGTCACCGTCGAGATCGCGTACTCGCAGGTCCTCGACAGGATGTACAAGGGAACGCTGAAGGACGGTATGCTCGACCGCTTCTCGAAGCAACAGATTGAGGAAATGAGAAATCTTATCGAGGAGAAAAAGAGGAATTTCCGCGAGACGTACGCGATGATGGAGAGGATCTCCGGCTGATCCTCACAAAAACACGGGACCGCACCTGCGGCCCCGTGTTTTTCGTTTTCTTGACAATCAGGCCGCAGAGCGGTTATAATTAGTTATCAAAAAAACCCGGAGGATATATTTATGAAACGCAGTTTCCGCATTATCGCCGCGGCGCTCGCCGCGGTCATGATCGCCGCCGCGATCCCCGCTTTCGCCGCCGGCTTTTCGGACGTCGAGTCTGACCGCTGGAGCGCGCCGGATATCGCCTACGCCGTGGAAAAAGGTTATATGAACGGCACGGGGAACGGCAGGTTCTCGCCCGAGGACACGATGACGCGGGCGATGGTCGTCACAGTCCTGTGGAGGCGCGACGGATCGCCGAGCGCGAAATATCAGCCAGTCTTTGCCGACGTCGCGAAAGACGCGTACTACGCCGCGGCGGTCATGTGGTCGAAAAGCGAGGGTATCGTCAACGGCACGTCCGCGTCGGAGTTCTCTCCCGACGCGAAGGTGACGCGCGAACAGCTCGCCGCGATGCTTAAAAGATATACGGAAAGCCACCGCTTCCTCTCCTCGGCGAAGACCGATCTCGGCGCCTTTTCCGACGCGGGAACGGTATCTGAATACGCGGTCGACTCGATGAGCTGGGCCGTCGGCGCGGGGCTTATCTCCGGCACGACGAAGACGACGCTCTCCCCGGGCGGCTCCGCCACCCGCGAGCAGTTCGCCGCGATCCTGCACCGTTATGACGGAGTGAAATTCTCGTACTCGAAAGCGATCGCAAAGCTCAATCCCGTTTACCCGGAAGAGGGTGACGTGATCGACGTCACGAGCGCTCTCGCCAAAAGGTTCATCCTCCGCTTCGGATGGGGCGACTTTGACGACCCGGAGCATCCGGAGCGCGTTTACGACTGGCTTCCCGACGAAGACAGCGCGTTCCTCAACAAAGAAAACGGGCGCGGAACGTCGGACCCCTGCCCCATCACGTTCAGATGGACGTGTAACGATCCGACAAGACTCATGCGGTTCCAGATCTCCGAGAGCGAGGATATGAAGACCGCCGCCGGCGTGACAGTCGGCCCGATCGTATCGGAGACCGACGGCGTTTATTCCTGTACCGTAACGAATTTCAAAACGGGAACGCGTTACTTCTGGCGCGTTATCACCGACTTCCGCGGCAATTCTCCCGTCGCGAGTTTTTCGACCGCGCCGTCGCGCGTGCGCCAGCTCTTCGTTGAGGGCGGCTCGAACGTGCGCGATCTCGGCGGCGGCGTCAACGCGGAGGGAAAACGCGTCAGGCAGGGCGCGATCTACCGCGGGGCGGAGGTTGAGCTGGCGGATGAAACCGGTCACTGCCTCACCGACCGCGGCAGACAGATACTCGCTTACGACCTCGGGGTGAAAACCCGCGTCGACCTGCAGGCCGAATCGGTCGGCGCCGAGCGTCATCTCGGCAAGTGGTACGGCGTCGGTTACGTCGTGACCCCGTGCTCCGAAAAGTGGGTCCCGATCCTGACGGGCGAGGGGGCGGAACGGATGAAGGCGATCTTCGACGTCGTTCTCGACACGGATCGCTACCCGATCTACTTCCATTGTCACGCCGGAGCGGACCGCACCGGAACCGTCGCCGCGATGCTTGAACTGCTTCTCGGTATCGATATGGAGGATATCCGTCTCGATTACGATCTGACGTCTCTCGCTCTCTGGGATCTGAGGAGCTGGTACGACGGCAACGAGGGCGACCGTGAGGCGTTCTTCGCCGAGCTCGCCGCGATGTTCCCGGACGCCGCGACGCCGCAGGAACAGGCGGAGGCGTTCGCTCTGTCGATCGGAGTCACGCGGGAGAAGATCGACGCGTTCAGGGAATATATGCTGCTCGACTGAAAAACCTCCCGCCTTTTCCCTGTTTCTCCGTGAAAAGGCGTTTGAAGAGACAAATATACCCGGGATATATTTTGAAATTAAATCGGGGTACGTTAAGGTAAAAAAGGGCTCGACCGCGGGCCCTTTTCTCTTTTACATTATAGGGGATATAAGGAAAAAAAGCCTGCGGGCTTTTTTAATTTTATTTTCTCTTTGCACTCTTTTTTCTCTGGAGAAAAAAAGCCTGCACTGAAAAAAAGAGTCGCCATGAGGCGGGAGGGTTGAGCGGACGTCGCCTTCGCTCCGTCCTTTACAAACCCCTCCCGCCTCCTAGCAACCTCCACCCTCCCACCGCGGTGAAA
>JAFSWB010000065.1 GCA_017444735.1 Clostridia bacterium
AATCAGCTCCGGCAAAACTCTTCGACCCGAAACGGATGATTTTACGAGCAGATTTTCGCGCCGAGGACGCCGCCTTGCTATCGCAAGGCAAGGACGAGAAACGAAAAGATGCCGTAAAGGCGCCGCTTCGGGCGGGTTCGGATAGCTCCTGTTACCCTAGGGTAACCGAAGATACCCGAATCCGAATGGGCAAGCCGCACGGCTTGCCCATTCGATCAAAAAAGGACAAAATTTCCATGATTATGAAGAAGATCGGCGCGGCGATCCTCGCCGCATTGCTCCTTTTGCCGCTCGCGGCGTTCCCGTCGCGCGCGGAGCCGGAGGGCGCGTTCCGCGTTCTCTTTATCGGAAACAGCTATTCCGAGGACGCGACCGACGGCTTCACTTACGGCGACGGCGCGGTCTATACCGGTTACAGCACGTTTTACGAGATGATGAAAACGGCGCTCGGAGATTCCGTCGACGTTGAGGTCGGACTCGTCATGAGCGGCGGGAAATCGCTGACGTGGCACTGCGCCAAAGCGGAAAAGGACAGCGAGGAGTATTCCTTCCGCCTTGTCGGCGACAGCACCGGCGGCAGGTGGACCGAATCGGAGACCGTTAAAACGTCGAAGGGGGCGCTCCTCTTTGCGGACTGGGACGCCGTCGTCCTCCAGCCTTACGGTCTTGAGATCGAAAAGGGACGCACCTCGACGTCCAACGCGACGATGAAAAAGTACGCGGAGCTTTCCGCTTCCGTCCCGTATATGCTCGATTTTGTCGCGGAGAACGCGCCTGGCGCCGATATTTATCTCTACCTGATCGCCTCAAAATCGCAGGAGCTCGAATACGGCGCGGGCGGTGACGTCTTCTCCGCGATCAGACGGTACACGGCGGAAGCCGAGGGATATACAGGCGTGAATACCGGGGCGCGCTTCAAAGCCGTCGTCCCCGCCGGAACGGCGATCCAGAACGCCCGCTCGACTTTCCTTTCGCTTCAGTACAGCGTCGATCCGTCGGGCGTCGTCAGCTTCGATACCGACCCCGTGACGGGTCTTCAGCGCGACGAGCTTCACGTTTCGTACTCCGTCGGGCGATATATCGAGGCGCTGACGTTCGCCGAGACGTTCGTCCCGGAATCGGAGCGCGTCGGCGACCCGCTCACGGTCCCGATAAGGCGGCCGGAGGGGGCGCTTCCGCTCCCGGAGGAATATAAAGACGCCGCGGCAGAGGCGGTGCGGCTTGCGCTCGCCTCGGCTGATACGGCAGGAGAGGACCGTTTCGCTCCCGTCGACCTCGGCTCGTATAAAGACGATCCCATCCTCGGCCTCTTATCGCGTCTTTTGTCCGAACCGCTCGGGATCGTCGACGACGCGGAGCGCGACAGGGAAGAGGTGATAGCCGATGGGCTGTCGCTCCTGCTTCCGGAGAGCGCGTCGTTCGTCCCTGATTTCTCGACTCTGACTCTCACGGAGGACGGCGGGGCCGTATCGGGGACTCTGACTTACGGTTATACGGCGAGGGACGCCGCTCTTTACTTCGTTCTGACGGATCATATACACGAGTGGGAACGCGAGTCCTTCGATTTCGCGCACGACGGCAGGAGCGAATGTACCGAAACGCTCGTCTGCGCCGTCTGCGGCGACAGAAGAACGGTGATATGGGGAAAGACCCCGTGCCCGTCGGCGGGCTTCGCCGACGTGCCGCCTTTCGGCGACTGGGCGCACGACGGGATCGACTTTTGCCTCGAGAATTCGCTGATGAAGGGCGTCGGCGAGACGCTGTTCGACCCGGAGGGCGAGATGACGCGCGCGATGCTCGTCACCGTCCTGTGGCGCGCGGCGGGCGAGCCTCATTCGGAGAATATTTCGCCGTTCCTCGATCTTCGCGAAGAATGGTACGGAAGGGCGGTCGACTGGGCGTTCGAGAACGACGTCGTAAAGGGCGTCGAAAAGACGAAATTCGCCCCCGACGATCCCCTGACGCGCGAGCAGATAGCGACGATCCTGTTCAGATATACTCAAAAAGCGGGAAAAGCGACCGATGAGCGGGCAAATCTCTCCGGTTTTCCCGACGTCGGACTCGTCGACGCTTACGCGCTCGACGCGATGAGCTGGGCTTGCTCGACAGGCCTGATAAAAGGCGTCGGGATCGGCGGCGTGTCGTACCTCGACCCGCTCGGAGACGCCACGCGCGCGCAGGTCGCGACAATTCTTTCAAGATATATGGGAGACTGATATGAAAAGCGAAAAATACAAGATCGTATATATAGCGATCGCGGCGATCCTCGTTGTGTCGCTCGCGGTGATAATGGTCTTTACGCTGAATCGCGGGAAAGCGATCAGGGATAAGGAGACGACGGGCGTCTCCGGGGTCAGCGAGCCGGTCGGCGACGACTCCGACGCCGTCGGAACAAAAGACGCGGAAACCGACGCGGCGACCGGCGAGACGGGTGCGGCGGAAGAGCAGTCCGCGACGCCCGAAGAGGACGCGATCGTCGTCCCCTCCGGCATTGATCCGGAGGACCCGTACGGCGGGGTCGTCCTTCCGAGCGCGACCGACGTTATCTCCGAGCCGGATCCTCCCTCCGATCACTCTCACAAATGGGTCGTCTCGAAGGAGGGACCGAGGGACGACCCCGAAAAGCCGTCGGTCGACGAGTATAAATGCTCGGTCTGCGGAGAGGTGAAACGGGTTTACGTCCCCGCGAAGGAACACGAATGGGTCGATTCCGTCGTCGCTCCGACGTGCTCGGAGAGGGGATATACGACGCATAAATGCTCGCTCTGCGGGCTTACGTACGCCGATACGTTCGTCGACGCTTCCGGTCACGATTTCGGAGAGTGGACGAAGAACGGCGCGGACGAAACGCGGACCTGCTCGCGGTGCGGAAAAGTCGAAACGCGATCCTCCGGCGGCGAGGTCGCCGCGCGGTCGATGACCGTCGGATCGGCGGAAGCCGCTCCCGGAGAGACGGTATCGGTTCCCGTCGCGCTTATCGGAAATCCGGGGATCTGCGCTTTCACTCTCGCGTTTGAATACGACACGAACGTCCTCACGCTCGATTCCGCGGCGCCGTCGCCTTCGCTCGGCGGACAGTTCAACTTCGGAACGAAAGCCGCGTGGATATCGTTCAGCGACTATGAGAAGGACGGCGAGATCCTGACGCTCTACTTTACCGTCAACGCGGGCGCCTCCTCCGGCGCGGCCTCGCCCGTGTCGGTCGTTTACGGATCGGGCGATATCTGCAACTTCAACGAGGACGACGTTGACTTCGCCGTCGTTCCCGGAACGGTAACCGTTAAATAGTCAAAGGAGAGTACCACATTGAAAAGAACGCTGCTCATTTCCCTCGCGGCGGTCATGATCGCGGCTTTTCTTCTCCCGGCGTCTGTTCCCGCCGCGGCGGAGGAAAACGTGATCGTAAAAGTTGCGACCGTGACCGCGAAACGCGGCGAGACGGTCGAGATCCCGGTCACGCTTGAAAACAACACGGGCGTCTCGGCGTGTACGATGATCCCCGTTTACGACCCGGACGAGCTTACGGTAGTTTCGGTAAAACACGACGCTTCGGTTCCCGGTCAGTCGTCATACGCCGACAAATTCGTCTGGTTCGCCGGTGCGGACCATACGGCGGACGGACCGTTTGCCGCAGTGACCGTGACCGTGTCGGAGAGCGCGCCCGAAGGAGCCCTTCTTTCGCTTTCGTTTGAGATCGAACCCGACGACTTCAGCAATTATGATGAGAAAAACGTTCCCGTCTCCGTCGTCGCCGGAGGGGTCGTCACCGAAGGCCTTTCCGAAATCGACGCCTCGGAGGTCTTCGCCGACGTGAAACGCGACGACTGGTTCTGCGATTCCGTCGGTTACGCGTACTCTCACGGGCTGATGAAGGGCGTCTCGTCCTCTCTCTTCGCTCCCGGGGAGCCGATGAGCCGCGCGATGCTCGTCACCGTTCTGTGGCGGGCGGAGGGCTCACCCGCGGCGGCGGGAGGGTCCCCGTTTGGCGATCTGCGCGAGGATTGGTATGGGGAAGCCGTCGCGTGGGCGTTCTCAAACGAGGTCATAAGGGGCGTATCGGATACGTCCTTCGACCCCGACGCGCCTCTGACGCGCGAGCAGATCGCGGCGATATTGTTCAGATACTCCGCGTCCGTCGGACGCGACGTCTCGGCGCGCGCGAACCTCGATCCGTTCCCCGATCACGGCGTGATCAGCGCCTACGCCGTCGACGCCTTGTCGTGGGCGAACGCCGAAGGACTGGTCAACGGCACGAAGGAGGGCGCCGCGATCCTCCTCGATCCCCTCGGGGACGCTTCCCGCGCTCAGGTCGCCGCGATTTTGACGAGATACATGACGCCTCCGCGTTAAAAAAACCACTGCCGCGAAAAAAAGCGGCAGTTTTTATTTCCGGTGGGTTGACAACGAATTTAATACGTGTTAAAATAACGACGAGTTCAGTTAAAAAAGACGGAGGAGAAAAAACCGTGAAAAAGAAAAACGAAAAGACCGGGTCTCTGCCCGCGGCGGAGCTTGACCTGATGCGAGCCCTGTGGGAGCTCGGCGGACCCTCTTCCGCGACGCAGATCCACCGCGTTCTCAACAGGATGCGTCCGTGCACCAAGCCGATGGTCTACATCCTCGCCGACCGTCTCGCCGCGAAGGGCTTCGTCTCGATCGAACAGGTCGAGGAGCCGGTCTCGTATAAACGGATAACGCCGCTCGTCGCCGAGGAGGACTACGCCTTTTCCGAGACGTCGAGCCTTGTCGATAAACTCTTTCACGGGTCGTGGAAATCGCTCGTCGCGAACATTGCGGGGAGCGATGAGCTGACCGAGGAGGACGTCGCCGAGATCAACAGTATCCTCAAAGCGAGAAAGGACGGTCAAAAGTGAACGTCGTTCTGAACTTTGCGGTATTTTCTCTTTCGATGGCGGCGGCCGTTGTTCTTCTGCTCTTTTTGTCACGGATCGCCGGAAAACGATTTTCATGCGCGTGCAGATACGCTCTTTGGGCGGTCGTCGTCGTCAGGATGTGTCTGCCGATGACTCTTTTTCCGACCTTTCTTACGTTCGAGACCGCGTCTTTTCGTGCAGAGACCGAATATGTGACGGCGGATCGGACGCCCGCGGCCGCGGAAACGGAGAAGAACGACGCGTCGCTTGAAACCGCTCCCGCTCCGAGCGGAGCGGAGACGAGGAAGGCGTCGCGTCTTCCGGATCCTTCCGTCCTGATACCGACGGCGTATATCGCCGTCGCCGGGGCGATCCTTGCCGTCCGCCTCACGGGATACGGCGTCACGATGAGGAAGATTCGCAGGTCTCTCAGAGAGCCGGATGAAAAAACGGCGTCGGTTTACCGCCGGATCGTTATCGGGGAGGGGCTGAAGCGCGCGCCCGTTCTTTGCGTTTCGGATCGCGCCGCCGGTCCGTTCCTTTGCGGATTGTTCAAGAGAAGGATCGTCCTGTCGCCCGACGCTCTGAATTCGGACGGGATAGAGGACGTCATCCGCCACGAGCTGATCCATTACAGACGCGGGGATCTTTTCCTGAAGCTCCTCGGCGCGCTGTGCGTCAGCGTCAACTTTATGAATCCGGCGGCTTACGTCGCCGTTTCGAAGATGGGACGGGAGATGGAGTTTTCCTGCGACGAGCGGGTACTCTCCGGGTGCGGCGAAGACAAACGGAGCGAATACGGAGCCGTCGTCCTTTCGTTTATGAACACACCCGGCAAAATCCGCGTCGGAGCCGCCTTTACGACCGAGTTCACGCCCGGCCGGAAAGACGTGACGAAGAGATTCCGCGTTATCATGGACGGCGGGAAGAAAAAGCGCGGCGTATTGATCGTCGCCGCGGCGCTCCTGGTCTGCGTTATTTCGGGTTCGCTCGTCTCCTTCAGAGCCGCGTCGGAGAAAATGCCGGAAGTGAAGACGGAGCCTCGCCCCGTCAGGATCGGATCGTTTGTGACGGAGGAAATATCCGATCGGCCGTTCGCTCCGTCGGGCGGAGTCGGAACGGAAGAGGGACCCGCGGCCGAAACCGAGCTTTCGGTCGTGACGGAGTCGGTGACGGAACCCGCGGCGGAAACGGAGATCGAAACCGAACCGGAGATCGAAACCGAACCGGAGATCGGGACCGAACCGGAGGAATGGTACGGACCCGAAGCCCGGGATGAGCCGGAGCCGGAGGACCCGGCGGAACCGGAGCCTGAGATCGGATCCGCGGCAGAGTCGGAGACGGTTTTCCCTCAGGTGACGCTGAGTCAGGAGCAATTATATGAAATCAACGGCGGACGCGAATTTCCCGAGCATCGGAGCGTTGACTTTTCAAAAGAGATGGGCGGGATCAATCCTAACAGTCTGATCGCTCCGCAGACGCAGACGATCGTATGGGATTACGGTCATCTTTCCGCCGATGAGATCAACGCGATCAATCACGGCACTCGCGGTTCTTGAATATTTAACCGCGAAGTTTGATCCGGTCGATCCTTCGGAAACAAATTCGACCGAATCGAGTGAACAAAAATAAAAAAGCCGGGTTTTCCGGCTTTTTTAATATCTTGAGAGTCTCTGCCGCGAGAGGTTTATCGCTCCCTCCGGTATGACGGAGATGTGGTCGAGCGACTTGCCCGTTCCCACGGCGACGCAGGAGACGGCCTTGTCCGCAACCATCGTCTTGATCCCGGTGACGCTCGCGATCAGACGGTCGAGACCGTGGAGCAGGCTTCCGCCTCCCGTCATGACGATCCCGTTGTAGAGGATGTCGCCGATCAGCTCCGGCGGAGTCCGCTCGATGACGGAGCAGACCGCCTCGGTAATCGCGGTCAGCGGTTCCTCGAGGGCGTACGGGATCTCCGTCGACGAGATCTGAACGACGCGGGGAAGACCCTGGATCAGGCACCTGCCCTTGACCTCGATCATCTTCGCCTCCTCGTGCGGCCACGCGGAGCCGACCTTTATCTTGATCTCCTCCGCCGTTCTCTCGCCGATGAGGACCTTGTGCTTTTTTCTGACGTATCTGATGATCGCCTCGTCGAATTTGTCCCCGGCGACCTTGATCGACTCGGAGACGACGACGCCGCCGAGCGACGTCACGGCGATATCCGTCGTGCCTCCGCCGATGTCGACGACCATGTGACCGTTCGGAAGGGAGATGTCGATCCCCGCCCCGATCGCCGCGGCGACCGGCTCCTCGATGAGGTACGTCCTCTTCGCGCCCGCCTGCGTTGCGGCGTCTACGACGGCTCTCTCCTCGACCTCGGTGATCCCGCTCGGCACGCAGATGATGACGCGCGGCTTGAACAGAAACGGATTTCCGCAGGCGCGCTTAATAAAATACTGTATCATTCGGAGGGTGATCTCGTACTGACTTATCACCCCATCGCGCAGAGGACGGATCGCCGTGATGTTGCCGGGCGTACGCCCAAGCATCTGCTGCGCTTCGCGCCCGACTTTCAGGATCTTGTCGGTGTTCTTGTCGATCGCCACGACGGAGGGCTCCTTCAGGACGATACCCTTGCCCTTGACGTAGACGAGGACCGTCGCCGTGCCGAGATCGATACCTATATCTTTACCCATTGTGACCTCAATATCTGAAATTTCCGGCTTTTCCCGGAATAAGCGCATACTACCACATATAAATTATACATCACATCTATTATTTTTGCAACCCGTTCCGAAAAAATACGGCGCGGCAGTGACGCCGCGCCGTATTGCGCCTGCTTTTTTCAGTGCATCGCTTTCGGCGTGAGTCCTCTTTCGAGGTAGTAACCCGTCGTGATGCAGTATCCGTCGAATTCCGCCTGCGTCGACCCGTCGAGGATCATGAACGTCGATCCGGTGTCGATGCCGACCGACGCGAGGTAAGCGAGGTATCTCTCCTCGTACGGCATCGCGTACGCCGCGTAGAACGACTTGTTGAGGTTCGTGAACGTCACGCCGTCGGTCCCGCGCAGGAACGCGCAGAGAGCGGGATCGAGAACGTAAGTGTTGTTATACATATACCAGCCGCGCGGGTTGCCGTCCGACGCCACGTGAGCGCCGATGATCGCCCCGTTCGAGCAGTACATTATGTTGTTGTAAAGGCGGCAGTCGACCATTTCACCGTAGAACCAGTTGTGAACGGCGAGCCCGTCCGCCCATTCGACCGTGCGGGGGTAGCCGTACCCGATGTAAGCGGCGATGTTGTTCGCGACGACCGCGTTCCTTATCTTGTTCTTTCCGAGTCCGTCCTCTCCGGCGACTCTTTTCGTTGAGAACAGCTCGATGAGGTCGGACGACGTCGTGATCACGTTGTCGGTGCAGACGACGTTGTTGAGCTCCACGCCCTCCTCGTCGCCCGTGTACTGCGTGCCGATCGGACCGTCCTCGATGTCGTGAACGTAGCAGTTGTTGATGAATATGCTCTCGCACCCGCCGAATCCGCCGATCCCCGTGCCGACGGAACGCCAGTTGCCTCCGGCGTAGCCCGCCTCGCAGTAAGTGACCTTTCCGCCGCCGACTCCGATATCGGCGCAGATATATCCGGAGTAGAGGAACGCGAGGTTGTCGAGGTTGACGTCCTTTTCACCGTAGCAGATGTTGCACTGGCGGCAGAGGTCGATCCTGTCGAAGACTTCGGACGGCGAGCCCCAGTCGCAGCGGAGGTAGACCTTTCCCTCCGGGAAGGAATGGATGTATTCGAGGTTGTGACGGAGGGCGTCGCCCGGGTCGCGGCAGGTCGTTCCGCCCGAGATGAAGTTCTCGTCGCAGTTGCCCTGCCAGCCCTTTGAGCGCGTCGTCTTGTCCTCGCCGAAGGGTTCTCCCTGACTGCTGTCGTCATCCTCGTCGCCGACGTCGGTCGGGATTATGTGAACGCCGTAATACTGCCCCTCGTTGAAGACGATACCGCCGATCTCACCGGCTTTTCCCGAGAAATGGTTGATCCTCGCCTCGTCGTCGAGATCGCGGGACACGTATTCGTGAAGGTCGATCACGTAAACGTTCTCCCACTCCGTCTTTTCCCAGTGACCCGTGCCGCCGCCGAAATCGAAGCTTCCGTAGAATACCGGCTTCGGACCGGTCCCGTACGCCCCGTACGAGACGCCCTGCGAGGTGGGAAGGGAAGATATCGTGTTGTTGTAGTATCTCGACGGATAGAACTCGCTCCCGCGTTCGAAGAATACGCCGTCGCCGATCCTCGCCTTGGACATATAGAAGTTGGTCGACGGGTAATATTTGTAGAGCGCGGAGACGGTCCTGAACGGCGTCTCGGGGGAGAGGCCGTCGTTCTTGTCGTCGCCGTGAAGCGACGAGACGTAATAGCACTTGCCGCCCGCCGCCTCGATCGATTCGGGGGTAATCAGCGATTCGGAGTTTTTGATCTCGGAGATGCGGCGGCGAAGCGTCGCGTCGAGATCGGAGACTGTCGTGTCGGTCGCTTTTTCGATCCGCGCCGCGTTCGAAATGAAGTAACCGTTGAGATAATCCGCGGCGTCGGCAGATTTGAAGCTCTCCGCGCTCTCGCGGTCGGAGAACAGCGCGACGTATCTGAGACGGAACGAGTCGGTCGGCACGTCCGCGTCGTACGGACGGAAAATGAGGTGGACGTTCTTGCCCGTTTCGGTGCCGAACTCATAATTCGGATTCGAGGCGAGAATATCGGAGAGATCCGCCGTCGCCGTGACGGCGCCCTCGTCGTCGGCGCCTCTCTCAAACGACACGTCGGCGGTCTCGTACGTCCACTCTCCCGTGTGTCTCACGGAGAGATAAGCGGGAAGTCCGTCGGGTACGGCGGTCCCGTCGTAGGAGTAGCAGACCTTGACGATCGGCGTTTTTCCGAGGTCCGCGATCACGGCGGTCGGGCTGAAACCGATCGTCATTTCCGGCTCGTAGGAAAGCAGATCGAGCGCCGTCATGACGGAGTATTCGTCGGTCATCGGATAGGCGCGGAGCGCGGGATATCCGGAGAAATCACACATCTCGGTCAGAAGTCTCCCCTGAAGAGCAAAGCCGTTCGCCCACAGGAATTTCGCGCCGTAGACGGCGAATCCGTCGCGCTCCGGGTCGGGGACGTATCCCTGCCACGCGAGCGCCGACGCGTCGCGGTAATTCTTGATGACCGTGGCGATCTCGGCTCTCGTTATGTCCGAGGCGGGGTGATATTTTCCCGTCGTGTCGCCGTTCATGATCCCGGCGCGGCGGAGCGTCTCGACGTACGAGGCCGCCCAGTCGGAGATCTTTCCGGCGTCGGCGAACTCAAACGGAGCCGTCGAACGGCGCGGGAGACGGACCCCCGCGTATTCGATATAGCGGACCATGGCGGTCGCCATCTCCTCGCGGGTAATATTGTTTTCCGGCTTGAAGATACCTCCGCCGTAGCCCTTCACGACGCCCGTTTTTGCCGCCCATCCGACGTAGGGGGCGTACCACTCTCCGGCGGGAACGTCGGTGAAGTCGTCGCTGACCTCGGGCGCGCCGTCCGAGAGCTTGCAGAGGATCGTCACGAGCATCGCGCGGGTCAGCTTGCTTTCCGGCTCGAACGTTTTGCCCGTCACGCCGACCATATACCCGTTGTCGTAGACGTACTTCACGTAGCTGTAGAACCAGTCGCTTTCCCGGACGTCGCGGAAGGGAAGACCTTCGGCGTGCGAGACGGGGACCGCCGCGATCAGCATCACGACGGCGAGCAGCAGCGCGGGGATCTTACGGAGGAGTTTCATCTTTTTTGCCTCTCTTTCTTTTTTGTCTGCGTCCTTGCTATACAAACCGGGAAAACGGCCTCGGCGCCGCGTCGGATCAGCTCGTCCGTCGCCGCCGCGACAGTAGCCCCGGTCGTTATTACGTCGTCGAAAAGAATGATCTTTTTGCCCTCTGTGTCGGCTCTCCTCAGCACGCGGAGCGATCCGGCGTTTTCCGCTCGGTCAGCGCGTCCGAGTCCCTTTTGTTCTCCGCTTTCGACCCTGAAGAGCGTCTTTTTCCACGGGATACCCGTGTAGCGCGAGATGCTCCGCACCGCGGCCTCGCTCTGATCGAAACCGTATTTTGCAAGATTTCCGGGCGATCTCGGCGGATAAGTCAGCGTCCATTCGCCGGGGACCTCTCCCGCTTCGCTCATAAGGGGGAGAAGACGGCCTGAGATCTCCCGGGCGAAGAAGTCGGTCAGCGCGCGGTCATATTTCTTTTTGAATTTCCCGATCATCCGCTCCGTCACACGGTCGGAGCTCTTATCGTATCCCCGGTAGAAATTGACCGCGACGAATTTCTTTCCCGAAATAAACGTGCGCGACAGATGCGCGGTCCCGCAGAGACAGTCGCCGGCGCGCTTGCCGCAAACGGCGCACGTCTCTTTTTGTTCCCGCGAGTATTTACGGAAGCAATCCTCGCAGAGGGCTCCGTCCTTCATCGACCGCTTCCCGCAGACGGGACAGAACTGGGGCAGGAAAAACGAGACCAAAGAGCGGAGCTTACCCATAGAACTCCGCCTCCTCTCTCAACATCTGCCCGAGCATCGTGCACCGGAGTCCCCGGCGCTCGTTCAGTATCATCTCGGCGAGGACGTCGCGCCTGCCGACGAGGATCACCATTTTCGACGCCCTCGTTATCGCCGTGTAGAGCAGGTTCCTCGTCTTCAGCATCGGGGCGCAGTTGTAAACGGGGATTATCACGACCGGATACTCGCTCCCCTGACTTTTATGTACCGTTATCGCGTACGCGTGATCGACTTCCTCGAATGAGGACAGCTCGTATTTGCACGTCCGCTCGTCAAAAACAACGGTCGCCTCGTCGGAGTCAGCGTCGATCGAAACAAGCGTGCCGACGTCGCCGGTGAAGACGCCGTATCCCGTATTGTCGAAGGGATCGGTCCACTCGACGGAGTAGTCGTTTTTCGTCTGCATTATCTTGTCTCCCTCGCGGAAGACGACGCCGCGGCGGATAAATTCTTTCTTTTTCCCGTCCGGCGGATTCAGGGCCGCGCGGAGCGACTCGTTGAGCGCCTCGGTTCCCGCGTCGCCCTTGCGGGACGGGGAGATGACCTGTATCTGTTCCTTTATCCCGTCCCCGTACGTTTTCGGGAGGCGGCGCACGACGAGGTCTCTCACGCAGCCCGAGATAGCGGCGTCCGTGTCGCGGCTGAGGAAGAAAAAGTCGGAGCCGACCGACGAGAGCTCCGGCAGCTCGCCGGAGTTTATCAGGTGCGCGTTCGTCGTAATAAAGCTCGTTTCGGACTGGCGGAAGATCTCCGTCAGCGTGACGACGGGGAAGATCCCCGAGTCGATGACGTCGCCGAGTACGTTTCCGCACCCGACGGACGGAAGCTGATCGGAGTCGCCGATCAGGATGAGACGCGCCCCGGAACGGATCGAACGGACGAGCGCGTTCATAAGCGGGACGTCGATCATCGACGCCTCGTCGATTATTATCACTTTTTCGTCGAGAGGGTCGTTTTCATTGCGGAGGAACCGCGCGGAATCGGTGTCCGAGAATTCCATTTCGAGCAGTCGGTGGATCGTCTTCGCCTCGTGCGCCGTCGCTTCGCTCATCCTTTTCGCCGCCCGTCCGGTCGGCGCGGCGAGACAGACGGTCATATCGAGCCGCTCGAAAATGTGGATCAGCCCTTTTATAATCGTCGTTTTTCCCGTGCCGGGACCGCCGGTCAGGATCATAACGCCCGAGGTGAGCGCGAGCGCGAGCGCTTTTTTCTGCTGCGCCGCGAATTTCAGTCCCGCCGCCGCTTCCGATCCCGCGATAAGCGAGGCGATATCCGTCTCCTCGAAGGCGGGACACGTCGCGGAGAGGTTGACGAGCTTTCTCGCGGTCCCCGATTCCGCCGCGAATATCTGCGGCAGATAGATGAAATCGTTCCCGTCGCGCTGATACCGGACGAGCCGGCCGTCGGAACACATTTCGGATATCGTTTCCTCTGCCGGTCCGCGGGAAACGTCCTCGTCTCCGAAAAGGAGCTCGGACGCGCATTTTTCGAGCGTTGAGAGAGGGAGGCACGTGTGGCCGCTCCTCGACGCCTCTGAAGACAGGACGAATTTGATCCCCGCTTTGACTCTTTCGGGAGCGTCGGGAGCCATTCCGAGCGAAGCGGCGATCATATCGGCTCTTTTGAAGCCGATCCCGCCGAATTCGCCGCAAAGGGAGTACGGATCGCGCTTTATCCTCTCGGACGCGCCCGCTCCCCACGCCTTGTAGATCCTCATCGCCGTCGCCGGAGAGAGAAAATCCCGCGTGAACATGAGAAATTCGCGCGAGCCGGACACCGCGATGAAATTTTCCGAGATCTGCGCGGCTTTTTTTTCGGATATACCCGGTATTCCGGCGAGCCACTCGGGGTGCGTCTCGATCACCTCGAATGAGTCCGTCCCGAATTTTTCGATAATTTTGGCGGCGGTTTTCGGTCCGATCCCCTTTATAGCCCCGGAGGACAGATATCTCAGAATGTCGTCCTCCTCGACGGGGAGAGTCCGCTCGAAATACGCGATCTCAAACTGTCTTCCGTATTTCTTGTGAGTGACCCAGCGGCCCGAGGCGCGGATCCTGTCGCCTTCGGCGATATACGGCAGCGTTCCCGTCGCCGTGACGGGTCTGCCGTCGTCGTCGTCGATCCTGACGACCGCGTAACCGTTTTCGTCGTTTCTGAAAACTATCTGTTCGACGAGCCCGGAGAGCGTTTCGGGTCCGGCCGCCGGATCGTCGGAGATGTCCGACGAGGACGCGGAGAAAAAGTCAAAGTCGTCGAAATCTGCCATTTCCGGCTCGCCTCCCGAAAAATACTTATTATTATTTAATTATACTTTATCCGACCACACGTGTCAACCGCGCGGTTTCTTTTTTCACTCGTTTTCCCGCGCCTCAAAAACCGCAAAAAGCGCCCCGCGAGGGAGTAAATGACGAGTCCCGCGGAATACGCTCCGAAAACGGCGAGCGCAGACAGGATGATCTCACATAGTTCTTTCAAAGAAACACCTCCTACTGCGCATTTTATGACCGTCTGTCGGGAGGCGTTAAAAATCGGGTCGCAGAATTGTTAACAATGTGTAAAATCCGGCTGCCGATCGTTCTTTTTTTTGACTATTGTGATATTATATTAGCATAAATTCTTGATCGGGAGACAATCGACGCGGAAGCCGGGCGAAAGGAACGGGATCATTATGAGTAAATTCACAGTCACGATAGCGCGCCAGTACGGAAGCGACGGAACGGAGATAGGGAAGATGCTGTCGGAAAAACTCGGATGCGATTTTTACGACAGAAAACTGATCGAGATGGCGGCGAAGGAGAGCGGATTCGACCCGGCGGTACTCGAAAACATCGACGAGAAGGCGACAAGCAGTCTCCTTTACTCGCTTTCGTACGGTCATTCTCTCGCAAACGACGGGCTCTCCCGGATCAATCTCCCGCTGAACGACAAGCTTTACGCGATACAGTCGACGATCATCAGGAATATCGCCGACGGGGAAAAATCGGCGGTCATCGTCGGCAGATGCGCCGACTACGTCCTCGCCGATCACCCTGACGCCGTAAGGATCTATATCTTTTCCGATTTTGACAGACGCGTCGAGCGCGTTGCCGGAAGGAGAGGACTTTCGATCTCGAAGGCGAAGGACGAGGTGATACGCGTCGACAAGAAACGCGCCGGATATTACAACTATTACACGGGGAGAAAGTGGGGAAGGATCGAGAACTACGACCTTGTCATTAATGTCGACAAGACCGGCAAGGACGGAGCGGTGGACGTCATCCTCGCTTACCTGAATTCCGCGGTCTGATCCGATTTTTCGGAAAAAATGAACAGTCAGCCGGAAAAAGTTGATTTTCGGCTGATTTTGTGTTATAATGAATATTCGGCAAATACTGTGGAGAAGGGGGACAGACCATGAAAAAACTCTTTACGTCAGAATCCGTAACTGAAGGACATCCCGATAAAATATGCGACAGGATATCAGACTCCGTCCTCGACGCGCTCCTCGCCGCCGACCCCGGTTCGCGCGTCGCGTGCGAGACGTTCGCAACGACGGGCGTCGTTACCGTCATGGGCGAGATCACGACGAAGGCGTACGTCGATATCCCCGGCATCGTTCGCCGCGCCGTCTGCGACGTCGGCTACAACGACGCGTCGTTCGGCTTTGACGGGAACACGTGCGGAGTCCTGAACGCGATCCACGAGCAGTCGCCCGATATCGCTCTCGGAGTCGATCGCTCCGCGGAGTCGAAGGCGGGCGAGAGCGCCGATCCGTTCGAGACGGGCGCCGGCGACCAGGGTCTTATGTTCGGTTACGCGTGCGACGAGACGCCGGAGCTCATGCCCCTTCCGATCTCGCTTTCCCACAAGCTCGCGAAGAAGCTCGCCGCCGTCAGGAAAGACGGGACGATCCCGTATCTCCGTCCCGACGGGAAGACGCAGGTGACGGTCGAGTACGACGGAGACCGCCCCGTGAGGATCGACACCGTCGTCGTCTCCTCACAGCACAGCCCCGACGTCTCCTCCGAGCAGATCAGAGCGGATATTATCAGACACGTGATCAAAGAGACCGTCGATCCCTCCATGATCGACGACGAAACAAAGATATTCGTCAACCCGACCGGCCGTTTCGTCGTCGGCGGACCGATGGGCGACACTGGCCTCACGGGTCGGAAGATCATCGTCGACACCTACGGCGGGTACGCCCGTCACGGCGGCGGATGCTTCTCCGGAAAGGACCCGACCAAGGTCGATCGCTCGGCGGCGTATATGGCGAGATACCTCGCCAAAAACGTCGTCGCCTCCGGGATCGCGAAACGGTGCGAGATCCAGCTCGCGTACGCGATCGGAGTCGCCCGTCCCGTCTCCGTCATGGTCGATACCGACGGGTCGGCAAAACCGGGGACGGCTGACGCCGATATCGCCGACTTCCTCGTCGGCGCAGTCGATATGAGACCGGGCGCGATAATCTCTCGCTTCGATCTCCGCCGTCCTATCTACACGCCGCTTTCCGCGTACGGTCACATGGGCAGGGAAGACCTCGGCGCGCCGTGGGAGAAGACGGACCTTAAAGACGCGATAAAAGAGCGTTTTAACTGAATCACGCTTCAACTGAGGACCGGTTCGCGGTCCTCTTTCTTTTTCTTCTTATTCCTGTTCTCGCCGCCCTTTTCCTTGCGGATCATCCCGCGGAGGGCGGACAGCGCGTCGGAGATCCCTCCCGTCTCGTCGATGAGACCGCAGCGGACCGCCTCGTACCCGTCGATCACCGACCCCACGTCGGTCGCTATCTGATCGGTCCGAAGGAGCATCTGTCTGAAAACCTCCTCCGTGACGTCGGAGTGGTCCGTTATGAATCTGATTATCCTGTCCTGCATCCGCTCGAAATAGTAATACGTCTGCGGTACTCCGAGCACCGTTCCGCTGATCCTGACGGGATGGATCGTCATCGTCGCCGACGGAACGATGAACGACCGCCGCGCAGACACCGCCAGCGGCACGCCAATCGAGTGACCGCCTCCGAGGACGAGCGAAACGGTCGGCTTTTTCATGCTCGCGATCATCTCGGCGATCGCGAGACCCGCTTCCACGTCTCCGCCCATCGTGTTGAGGACGACGAGCATCCCGTCCACCTCGTCGCTCTCCTCGACGGAGACGAGGAGCGGGATTATATGCTCGTATTTCGTCGCCTTCTGTCCCTCGCCGAGCAGATAATGTCCCTCGATCTGTCCGACGATCGTGAGACAGTGGATCGTACACTCGTCGGTCTTTGAAATGATGCTTCCGCTCTTGAAAATATAGTCGAGCTCGTCCGACTTTTCCTTCGCGCCGTTTTCTTCCTCTTTGAGATCGTTTTCGTCGTCTTTCATTTTCCGTCGCCTCCTGAATCGTATCACTTATAATATTCCCGCGTCGCATACTGATTTATTCTTGTTGATTTAACGTGTAAAATGGAGTATAATTTATTCCCGGAAGGAGGCGACGCCGTGTTATTTGAAAAAAAACTGTTTCCGACGGTGATGGCGGAGTCTTTTCGCGACGTCACTCCCGAATTCGTCAAAGGGATGGGAGGACGGGCCCTTATCTGCGACATCGACAACACGCTCGTCACGTACGACGACCCCGTTCCTACGGACGAGGTCGCCCGGTGGTTCGATTCGATGAGGGAGGCGGGGATTTCCGTCGCGTTCGTATCGAACAACGAGCGTGAGCGCGTCGAGCTTTTCAACTCATCCCTCGGCTTCCCGGCTTATCCGAAGAGCGGAAAGCCGAAAACGAAGTGGATAAAGGCGGCGATGGAGGCGACTGGAACGGACGAAAGCGCCGCGATCCTTCTCGGCGACCAGCTTCTGACCGACGCCGCGGCGGCGAATTTCGCCGGCATCCGGTCGATAATCGTCCCGCCGATCCGCGACAAAAAAACGCTCTTTTTCAGGTTCAAAAGAGCGATCGAAAAACCGTACGTCAAAAAATTCGTGAGAATTCACGGAATATATAAAAGGGGATAGACAAAATGGGAGTTTACGAGAAAAGATACGAGCGGCTCCGCGCTTATATGAAGGAGGCGGATCTCGACGCCGTATATATCACCGCGACAGAGAATTACCGCTATTTCAGCGGCTTCAACAATCCCGACGGATTTATGATCGTGACGGCGGACGGAGCCGACGTCTTCGCCGATTTCAGGTATTTCGAGGCGGCGAAGGCGAAGTGTTATCCCTGCTGCCGCGTCATCGAGCAGAAGAGGGGATGCACCGCGGAATGGTTCGGGACGGCGGGCGTCTCACGCGTCGGGTTCGAGAATATGGACCTCTCCGTCTACGGATTCGATTCTCTTAAAAAGATCACGGACGAAGTGAAAGCGGAGCTTTTTCCGGTCGACGCGACGCTGACCGGCATCCGCGCCGTGAAGGAGCGCGAGGAGGTCGATCTCATAATACGCGCCCAGAGGATAGCCGAGCGCGCGCTCGACCACGTCCTCAAAATAATCAAATACGATATGACGGAGCTCGAGGTCGCCGCGGAGCTCGAGTATTACATGAAGAAATACGGCTCGGTGACGCCGTCCTTCGAGACGATCGCCGTATCGGGATCGGCGTCGAGCCTTCCGCACGGCGTTCCGCGCCCCGTCAAGCTCGAACGCGGCTTTCTCACGATGGATTTCGGCGCGACCGCCGAGGAATATCACTCCGATATGACGCGCACCGTCGTCATCGGCAAAGCGGACGATGAGATGAAGCGCCTCTACAACACCGTTCTCGAAGCGCAGAACGCGGCTCACGCGTTCATAAAGGCGGGCGTGACGGGCGAAGAGGCGGACAAATCGGCGCGCGATATCATCAACGCCGCGGGATACGAGGGCTGCTTCGGCCACAGTCTCGGCCACGGCGTCGGTCTCGAGATCCACGAGCTTCCGAATCTGTCTCCGAGGATCGAGGGGATAAAGCTCGTTCCCGGAAACGTCGTGACGAACGAGCCGGGCATCTATATCGAAGGGAAGTACGGATGCCGCATCGAGGATATGATCTATATAGGCGAGGACGGTCCCGAAAACCTGACCGAGGCGCCTAAGGAACTGATCGAGATATAAGGGGATAAAACGATGTTTGACGCCGAAAGAGTAAAAAACGAATGTGTCGCGTGGATAAGAGATTTCTTTGAGAAGAACGGTCCCGGCTGCAACGCCGTCGTCGGTATCTCCGGCGGAAAGGACAGTTCCGTCACGGCGGCTCTCTGCGTCGAGGCGCTCGGCAGGGACCGCGTTATCGGCGTCCTTATGCCAAACGGGGTCCAGCACGATATCGATATGGCGGAGCTTCTCGTCCGCCATCTCGGGATAAAGAGCTACACCGTCAATATCAAGGATGCGGTCGACGGCGTGACGGGCAGTATTCCGTTCGAGCTCTCCGAGCAGAGCCGCCAGAACCTCCCTCCGCGGATCAGGATGGCGACGCTTTACGCCGTCTCGCAGAGCAACAACGGCAGGGTCGCAAACACCTGCAACCTCTCCGAGGACTGGGTCGGCTATTCGACGAGATACGGCGACAGCGTCGGCGATTTCTCTCCGCTCTCACGCCTCGTCGTCAGAGAAGTGAAGGCGATAGGCCGTCTCCTCGGCCTGCCGGACGTCCTCGTCGACAAGGCGCCCGCGGACGGGCTCTGCGGCAAGACGGACGAGGACAATCTCGGCTTCACCTACGCGGAGCTCGACCGGTATATCCGCGAGGGCGAGATCGACGATCTCTCAAAAAAGGAAAACATAGACAGAAGGCACAGAAACAATCTCTTCAAGCTCGAGCTTATGCCTTCTTTCGAGCCGGAGATATGAAGATGAAAAAACCGTACGGTCTCGGGATCGTCGTCGGACGGTTCCAGATGATTCACGCGGGGCACGTCGATATGATAAACGCCGCGAGGCGCGCGTGCGACTCCGTCGCGATCTTTATCGGCTCGTCCCAGGAGTCGGGAACGGCGCAGAATCCGTTCACGTATGAGACGAGAGCGGAGATGTTCCGCCGCGTCTTCGGCGACTCCGTCAAAGTGTTCCCGCTTCCCGACATCGGCGTCGGAAACGTCGGACAGTGGGGCGAATACGTCATTTCGACCGTCCGCGAGCGGACGGGGAGGTTCCCCGACGTGCTCGTTTCCGGCAAGGAGGAGCGCCGCCCCGGCTGGTTCACCGGAGAAAACGGCGCCCGCGTCGCCGAGCTGTACGTCCCGAAGACGATCAACGTATCGGCGTCTTATATGAGGGAGCTTTTTATAAGCGGCGACGAGGAGACGTGGCGGTCGTTCGCCCCCTACGCCCTATGGGATATGTATGGGTCCCTCCGCGCCTCCGTCCTCGCGTCGAAGGACGTCACGGAGACCGCAAGCTGCTGAAAAAACGATCCCGAGCCGTTCGGCTCGGGAATATTTTTTTATTCTATCGTTATCTGCGCCCCGGTATCCGTCCGTTTGAATGGAATCCCGAGATGTTCGTAAGCGGCTCGCGTGACGCACCGTCCGCGCGGCGTGCGCGAAAGGAAGCCGATCTGCATAAGATACGGCTCGTAGACGTCCTCGAGCGTTATCGCTTCCTCTCCGACCGTCGCGGCGAGCGTTTCAAGGCCGACGGGCCCTCCGTCGTAGAAACGGATTATCGCTTCGAGCATCTTCCGGTCGGTGTTGTCGAGTCCGAGCTCGTCGATCTCGAGCACGGCGAGCGCTTCCCGGGCGAGCTCCAAAGTGATGACCCCGTCTCCTCTCACCTGCGCGAAGTCGCGGACGCGCTTCAGCAGTCTGTTGGCGATTCGCGGCGTTCCGCGCGAGCGGGACGCGATCTCGAGCGCGCCGTCCTCGTCGATCGGAATACCGAGGATCCCGGCGCTTCTTTTGACGATAGTACAGAGCTCGTCCGGCGTGTAAAGCTCGAGGCGCAGAAGGACGCCGAAGCGGTCGCGGAGCGGCGTCGTGAGCTGACCGGCGCGCGTCGTCGCCCCGATAAGGGTGAAGCGCGAGAGCGGGAGGCGGATGCTCCTCGCCGCCGGTCCTTTTCCTATGATTATATCGAGCGAAAAATCTTCAAGCGCGGGGTACAGGATCTCCTCGACCTGCCGCGAAAGGCGGTGGATCTCGTCGATGAAAAGGACGTCGCCCTCGCCGAGGTTTGAAAGAAGCGCCGCCAAGTCGCCCTGCTTCTCTATCGCTGGACCTGACGTCACCCTTATATTGACGCCGAGCTCGTTCGCAATGATCGCGGAGAGCGTCGTTTTTCCGAGTCCGGGAGGACCGTAGAGAAGAACGTGATCGAGCGCCTCTCCTCTTTTCTTCGCCGCCTCAATGTAGATCCTGAGAACTTCCTTCGCCTTTTCCTGCCCGGTGTATTCGTCGAGGGTGCGCGGTCTGAGACTCGGCTCGACCTCGGTATCCTCGCCCGAGTATTCCGAGGACATTATCCGGTTTTCAAAATCGAATTCATCCATATCCATAGATAGTCCCTCCGGTTATTGCTTCATCAGAACGGCGAGAGCGTCCCTTATGATCTGTTCCGTCGGTTTCTGCGGATCGGCGCCGCGGAGCGCGTTCATGATCTCTCCTCTCGAGTAGCCGAGGACGAGGAGCGCGTCTCTCGCGTCTGAAAGGTTGCCCGCGCTGACGTTTACGGTCGGCGCGGCGGAGTCTCTGCCTTCCGCGAGCGACGCCGCGGGGGAGAGCTTGGCGACCTTGTCGCGCAATTCGAGCACGACGCGCGCGGCGGTCTTTCCGCCGATCCCCGGCGCGCGGGAGATGCCCTTCGTGTCCTCCGCAAGGATCGCCGAGTAAAGCGCGTCCGGCGTGTAAAGCGAGAGGATCGACATGGCCGCTTTCGGTCCGATTCCGGAGACTGCGATCAGCATTTTGAACGCTTCAAGCTCGTCCTTCGAGATAAACCCGAACAGCTCGACGTCGTCCTCGCGAACGGCGAGATAAGTGTAGACCCTGACGGGATCGGAGCCTCTTCTGACGTCTCCCGACGCCGTATACACGGGGGACGGAAGACGAGACAGCGTGTTGGCGCTGACCGTCAGCTTATACCCGACTCCGCCGCATTCGATGACCGCGAATCCGGCCGCTTGATCGACCTCGAACAATTCGCCGTAAAGAGTATAGATCAATCTTTTTCCTCCTTCTCGCCCTCCGTCGGGACGTCTTCTTCAACGATCTCAAAAAGCGTCGGCCCCGGATCGTTTTCCGGTTCGTCGACCTCGAGGGAAATGACCGTCGCGTCTCCCTCCGGCGCCGGCACGGCGGCGACCGATTCGTCGAGCTTCGCAAGCGCCGCCGCGCGCTTTTTCTTTTTCTTCGAAACGAGCGACGAGACGACGATGCAGACGATGAAGAGAGCGACGCCCGCGCCCGACACCGCCGCGCCCGCCTTGACGCAGAACGGGCTGTATTTGAAGACCAGATCGTATTCTCCCGCCGGCAGATCGAACGCGATCAGAGCGTCCATCGTCTTCTCGTAACCGACCGGCTCTCCGTTCGCCGTGACGACCCATCCCTCGTCGTAGGGGATAGTCGTCATCACGCGCGTCATACCGTCCTCGACGGTGAGCTTTCCTTCGATCCTGTCGTCGCGGAACGAGGTGACGTCGAGCGACGAGCACTTCATTTTTCCGACCGCGTCGAGGAACGCGTCGTCGTCGAAGAAGTAGAAATAGTCGGAGCCGTAGGCGAGATACGTCTTGTCCTTCTCGGGAACGAGCTGTACCGATACCTTTTCGCCCTTTTCAAGCGAGCCGATCTCCTTCACGCAGTGCGTGTCGTTCGTGAAATATTTTCCCCGGCTGATCCCGTTTATATAGAGCTTGCAGTCTTTCGGATACTTCGACGGGATATACATATAGAGAACTCCGTCCCGGTCCGCCTCGATCACGTATCTGATCGACGGAGTATCGCTTTTTTTCTCGTACCCGTCGTGACCCTTTACGCCGAACTTGGAGAGACCGTCGAACTCGAAGTCGGAGACGGTCGCCTTTTTGTAGATATCCTCGCCGTCGGGGTCGCCCGTCAGAGCGCGGAACAGATCGTTCATCAGAAGGAAGGGATCGGACAGCGTCGACTCCCCGACGCTGAAATCCTTCATATCGTCCGGCGCCGTAAAGACGGGCGAAAGAGCGTACGGATTTTCGTAGACCGCGATCCCGTCTGCGGTCTCGTCGAGCTTGTTGTAGTAGAACGAGAGGTGGTACGGAAGATCGCCCTTCGTCGTGTCGGCGTAAATATATTTCACGCCGAAAAAGATGTCCTCCGTGATCGTCGGCCCGCAGTATTTCGACCAGTGCGATTTCGACGTCAGACCGAAGCGGCGCAGAAGGACGATCACGTCCTCGTTGAGGGTCGAGGTCGAGTTCGAAAGCCCGTTCAGCCCGAGGGCGAAGTTGTCGTTCGTCTTCCTGTGCTCGAGCTTCTCGGAGCGGTAGAAGCCGTCGTCGTCGACAAGCTCGACGGCGGCGAGATATTTGTCGTTGAAATTGCGGTAAGACGACCGGCGCGAGAAGACTACGTCGTCGTCGAGCGCGTAGGCGTTCGCAATACCGGAGAGCGCCATTTCGGTCGTGACGATCACGGCGAGCACGAGTCCGGGCACCGTCAGGCGCGCGGACGCGGCCGATTTTGTGAAGTACATCACCGCGCAGTAAAGGCCGATGAATCCGAGAGACGCCCAGACGCTTATGAAATCGGGCATATTTTTAAGGCCGAGCGTCTGAAGGAAGAGCAAGAGCAAGGCCACCGCCGCCGACGACGCCACGACCTTTCCGTATCCGATCCGGTCGAGCCGGACGAACGCGCCGTACGCCATCACGAGGATGAAGAACACGAATATGAACGCGAACCGCGAGTTGAGCCAGTTCGGACGCTGAAATCCGTGCCATATTATGTCGAAAACGTTGAAATTGAAGCCGGCGAAGAGGAAGACGAGGATGAGTCCCGCCCCGATCTTTTTCCTCGGAGCGATATCCCGGGCGAGGAAGTAAAGAGGGAGCAGGAGGGGGGTCATCATCCCGCAATAGAGGAACGGCATCCCCTCCGGCCGAACCGTGTCGTACGAGCCGAAGAAGAACTTCGACAGCATCGGCATAAAGTTGAAAATCTGCTTCGGCTCCCAGTTGGGCGTCGAGAATTCGAGCTTGCCGAAGGAGAGGGAATAGTACGCGGGGAAGATGACGACGGCCGCGATCGCAACCGAGATCGCGGAATAAAGCGCCATTCGCCCGAGCGCGCGGAAAAAGACCTTCGCGCCGTTTTCGCCGAGCGGGTTCCGCTCTTCTCTCGTATACGAAAAGTATCTGACGAAAAAGTAGAACGCGACGAAGAGGCAGACCATATATCCGATATAGTAGCTCGATATGACCGCGAGCGAGAGGGAAATGACGTACGTCTTGAATTTCCCCTTTTTGATGATCCTCTCGACGCCGAGCAGAATGATGGGGAACCAGATTATATTGTCCGTCCACATCAGGTTGCTCTGCATTACGACGGCGAACGCCGACATCGCCCACATCGTTGAAAAAATGACGGTCGACGCGGGGCGTCTGCCCTTGATCTCGTGGAGGTAAATACCGAACGTCAGTCCCGTCGCTCCGCTTTTCAAGAGGATGATCGTGAGGATCGCCTCCGTCATCATCGAGCGGGGGAAGAGAACGGTGATAAGAGAAAAGGGACTTGACAGATAGTAGGCGAATATCCCCATGAACTCGCCGCCGAGCGCGCGCCCGAAGGTGTAAAGCAGGCTCCCGCCGCCCGTTATGACCGTGCGGAGCCGCTCAAAATAGTAGATATACTGCGCGTTGAGGTCGAGGACGAGGACCGACCCGTCGTCGAGAGGCCACAGCCCCATCGAAACGTAAACAATCAGCGTCGCGAAGACGGGAACGAGAAAGCAGAAACCGAGATACTTTCTCCCGTTGAGCGCGTTTCTCAGCATGCTCATTCTTCCTCCTCCTTTCGCGGCGCGATCTTTTTTATCGACTTTTCGAGCTTTATCCTCGGGACGGTGACGTCGCGTCCGCACCCGAGACAGACGATCCTGACGTCCGAGCCGACGCGCATGACCTCAAACGAGGCGTTCCCGCACGGGTGCGGTTTTTTCATCGTCAGGACGTCGCCCGGCCGGATCTTCGGTATCGTGTTCATAAACGTTTCTCCTGTACTGCGTCTGGAATACAGTATACCATATATATAAAAAAAAGTAAATAAAAAAGGGGGAGCGCTCACCGGCGCTCCGCTTTTCTCATTTTTCTTTTGTATCTCCAAGTTCCGAAGTAAAATTTCGGAAGCGCCGTCATCCGTCCGATCCTCGTCGGCTGCTTCAGAAGTCGGTAAAACCATTCGAGGTTGGTCTTTATAAAGAATTTCGGAGCGCGCTTCGCCGTCCCGGCGAATACGTCGAGCGATCCGCCGAGTCCGAGAATAAGACGGACGCCCGTCAGCCTTTCCCTGTAAGACGCGATCCATTTCTCCTGCGCGGGCGATCCGAGGCAGACGAACAGGATCTTCGCGTCCGTTTTGTTGATCTTTTCGATCACGGCGTCGTTTTCCTCGCCCTCTTTTTTGAAATACCCGTGGTGAGTCCCCGCGATCCGGGCGTCAGGATATTTTTGAAGGAGCTTTTCGGCGGCGGCTTCGGCGACGCCGGGCTTTCCTCCCATCAGAAAAACGGGGAGCCCCTCCTTGCCCGAGGAAGCGACGAGCGCCTCGCCGACCTCGACTCCGGGGACCTTCGCTTTTAGCGGCGTTCCGAGTATCTTCGCCGCCTTGACGACGCCCGCTCCGTCGGGAAGGATCACGTCCGCCGACGAAATGATCTTCTTGAATTCCGGGTCCGAGACGCAGTTCTGCACGATCTCGGAGTTCGGGGTGAAAACGGCGCGCGGCGCGTCGCCGTGCGCGAGCTCGCAGAGATACGCGACCGCCTCGGGCAGGGTGACGTTGTCAAACTCTATTCCTCTGACGTTGATTTTTTCCAAAATAAACCCCTCGTTAAGAAGAATGCACTAACCTCGATTAGTGCATTTCCCATTTTTATTTAACTTTGCTCTCAAGATACCTGACGATGTCGCCGACCGTGATGAACTCGCGGATCGCGTCTTCGTCGATCTCGATATCAAACTTTTCTTCACACATAAGTACGAGATCGGCAAGCTCCAGAGAATTGACGCCGAGATCGCCGACAAGCTCCGCCTCGGGAGTAATGCCGTCCGCGTTGACGTTGAGCTCGTCAACGAGTATGCTTTTTACCTTTTCAAACATATTATGCCTCCGAATGATCGTTACGAGTCATATTATAATTCGGGAGCCGCGCGTTGTCAAGCGGTTCCCCGGGGAAAAAAGGCGCCGCGGTGCGGCGCCTTTTCGGTTGTCGAATGAGACGGTCAGATAAGTTCCTTGACTTTGGAGCTCTTACCGACTCTGTCACGCAGGTAGTAGAGCTTCGCTCTTCTGACCTTACCGCGGCGGATAACGTCGACCGCGACAACGTGGGGAGAGTGGATCGGGAAGGTCTTCTCCACGCCGCAGCCGTAAGCTACGCGGCGGACCGTGAAGGTCTCGGAGATACCGCCGCCGTGGCGGCCGATGACCGTGCCCTCGAACATCTGGATCCTCTCGCGCGAACCCTCTTTGATCCTGTTGTGGACCCTGACGGTATCGCCGATGGAGAACTTCGGAAGTTCTTCCTTGAGCTGCTCATTGACAAAAGCGTCGATTTTTCCCATAACGGAAACCTCCTTTTGACATAAGAACATTCGTGCTGAGCGTGGCAGAGGACTGTTCTTTTCGCAAACAAAAGTATTTTATCACAACTCGACGACTTTTGCAACCCCTTTTTGAAAAAAAGTTTTCGCTTGTCATAACAGTTTCCGGGGAGAAATATAAATGAGTCGGAGGTGTGAGAAATGAGGGACAGAACGACCGCTGAAAAAAGAGCGCTGCTCATGCTTCCGGCGAGGCTTTCATCCGCCGTCGGAAAGACCGCGGCGCTTCACCCGGGACCGATCGCCGAGATCAGGATAAGGGCGCGCCGCCCGCTCACCGTGACGGTGAACGGAAGAGAATACGCGACCGGGGCGGAGGCGTCGGACGAGGACGTCGAGTATACGGTGAGAGCGTTGTCCGGCAACTCGCTGTATTCCCACGCCGAAACGATAAGAGAGGGCTATATCTGCGCCGAGGGCGGGATACGCGCGGGGGTCTGCGGACGGGCGATAACGAGGGACGGCGTGATCGACGCCGTGACCGGGATCACCTCCATTAATGTCCGCATCCCTCACAGAGTCCACGGAGCCGCGGACGCCGTTTTTGACCTCTTGCGGGAACGACGCGGAGGGACAGGCCTCCTCGTGTGGTCTAAACCCGGGATCGGGAAAACGACGGTCCTCCGCGAGCTGATCCCGCTTCTTTCCGGCGGCGAGCGCGCGGAACGGTGCGCCGTCGTCGATACGCGGTACGAGCTTTCGGCGGGACTCGAGGAGGAACCGATCCTCGCCGATTTTCTTCTCGGTTATCCCCGCGGGAAGGGGATCGAGATCGCCGTCAGGACGCTCTCTCCCCGTTACGTCGTCTGCGACGAGATATCGACCGACGCCGACGCGCGCGCCGTCGAGGAAGCGGCCTCGTCCGGGACGTTCGTCGTCGCGTCGTGTCACGCTTTCTCGACCGCCGACCTCGCGTCGTCGCCCGTGATGAGCCGCCTTTTTCAGAAAAACGTCTTCACACTGACCGCAGGCCTTCTCGGGCGGGACGAAAACGGTCCCGGATACGCTCTCGACGTCGGCGGGCCGGAGGCGGCGTGAACGCGCCGTTTCTCATCGGTTCGTCGCTTGTCCTCGCGTCGGCGGGCGGCGTCACGCTCTCTCTTTTTTCGGGAGCGAAAAGGAGGATACGCCACACGGAGGCGATCCTCGATCTGATAGGGTGTATCCGCTCGGAGATCGACTTCTTCCTCCGACCCGTCGCTCCGATCCTCGCGGATTACAGAAACGAGGCGCTCGAGGAGTGCGGCTTTCTGCCCGTCATGAGGGAGCGGGGGCTCCGCGCGGCGGCTGAATCGGGAACGGCTTCTCTTACCGACGGAACGGTCGCCGTCCTTTGCAGGTTCGCCGATTCTCTCGGCGGAGGGTATAAGGAGGAACAACTGCGTTTGTGTGATTTTACCTGCTCGGGGATCGCCGAGGAACTGAACAGGGCGAGGAACGAGCTCGAACGCGACGGGAACGTCTACCGGTTTGTCCCGATCCTCTCCGCGCTTTTCATAATACTGTGCTTTCTGTAAGACTGAGGAATAAAGGAGCATCTGATATGGACGTGAATATCGTACTGAAGGTCGCGGGCGTCGGTCTCCTCGTCGCCGTATCCCACCAGATCCTGACGAGGGCGGGCAGGGAGGAGATGGCTACGCTCGTGTCGGTTGCGGGGATCGTGATAATCCTCTTTCTCATTATTCAGAGGGTGTCCGACCTCTTCAGTACGATAAAGACGATTTTTGAGCTGTGAGCGCCTTTCTCAAACTGTTCGGAGCCGCGCTCCTCGCGGCGTGCGCGGCGTCGCTCCTGCGAGGGAAAAACGGCTCGTTTGCCGCGGGCGTGTCGGTCCTTGCGGCGATCCTGATCTTCTCCGGGGTCGCGGACTGCGTATCGGAGATCGTCTCGTTTATCAGGGACTTGTCGGAGAACACGGCGGCCGCGTCTTACGTTCCGGTCCTGATGAAGGCGGTCGGCTTCGCCTGGCTGACCGAGATCTGCGTCGGGATCTGCCGGTCCGCGGGCGAGGAGCGCGTCGCGTCCGCCGTCGAGATCGCGGGCAGATGCGAGATCCTCGCGCTCGCTCTGCCGTACGTCAGGGAGCTCGTCGACGTCGCGTTGGGAATGTTGAAATGAAAAGAAAAAAATTATTATCGGCTCTCTTTACCGCGCTTTTGCTGATTATTTTACCCCTGTCCGCGTCGGCGATGAGATTTGATTTCGACTCCGACGGCATAAGGGGCGAGATCCCCGATTTCGACGCGATCGCCGGGACGCTCCCGTCCGGGGCGGCGGACGAGCTTGTCGACGTCTTGTCGGCGGCTGACGACGACTCGAAAATCGAGGCGGTCCGGGACAGGCTCGACCCGGCGTACTGGGCGCGGTTTATAGCGGACGAGCTTAAAAGGGCGCTGTTTGCCGGAGCCGACACGGTGAGCTCCGTTCTGGGGATCATAATACTGTCGGCGGTCGCCGGGAAGATGACGGGCGGCGGCGCCGCGCCGTCTCTTGCGGCGCGTATCCCGTCCGTTTTCGTCGCGCTCGAGGTCGCGCGCTCGGCGTCCTCTCTGATCTCTTCCGTTTCGACCGATATCTTCTGCCTTTCCTCGATGATGACGGCGATGACGCCGGTGATGAACGCCCTTTACGTGACGTCCGGGCGCGTGACGGAGATGAGCGTCAACTCATCCGCCCTTATGCTTTACGTCACCGTCACCGAAAACCTGAACGCGTACGTTCTCGTCCCGTTTGCGTCGTGCTCGCTCGCGCTCTCGACGGTCGCCTGCGTCTTTTCCGGGGACGGGCTCGCGGCGTTCTCACGCGCGGCGAGCCGCGCCGTGACGTGGACCCTCACGGCTTTCACCGCGGTCTTTTCGTTCGTTATGGGGGCGCAGTCGTCCCTTGCGAGCGGAGCCGACACCCTTGCGGCGAAAGGGATCAAATTCGCCGTCGAGGGGAGCGTTCCTTTCGTCGGGGGCGCCGTCTCAGAGGCGGTCACGACGGTCGGCGCGTCCCTTTCCCTGATAAAGAAAACGGCGGGCGGCGCGGGGATCGTTATGATCCTTCTCGTCCTCGTTCCCACGATGATCCGCGTCGCTTCGTATCTCATATCGCTCACTGTTTGCCGCGGCGCGGCGGAGCTGATCGGCGACGGCAGGGCGGCGAACGTGATAGCGGGAGCCCGCGCGTCCGTCTCCGTTTTCGCGGCGCTTTCGGCGCTGTCGGGGGTCCTCTTTATCTTCGCCGTGACGCTTTTCATGAACTCGGGGATCGCATGACCGGAGGACGTTTATGACAGAGTACGTAAGGCAGTTTATCGTTATCTGCGCCGTTTCGGCGGCGGCGGTCGCGCTCGCCCCGTCGGACCGCGGAACGGACCGCGGCGTAAAGCTGCTCGCCTCGATCCTCGTCGCGGCGGCGGCCGCGGCGCCGATCGCGTCGGTCGGCTCGGCGATATCCGCCTTTTTCGACAGGAACGAAGCAGCGATCGAAGTTGAACCGCCCGACGCCTCGACGTACGGCGAAGCCGTCCTCGGAAAAACGGCGGAGATCATCTCGGATTACGTGAAAAAAACGCTCTCTTCAAAGTTCGGGATCGAATGCGTCCGCGTCAGCGTCCTGTTTGACGACGAGACGGAGACGGTCTCTCTGTCGGAGGTGCAGATCTTCACGGGGACGCGCATCGACTCTTACCGCGACCGCGAGATCGAGGATCAGCTCGGCGGCGTTCTCGGATGCGAGGTCTATATTTTTTCGGGGTAGGTGTTCTGATGAAGAATCCTTTTGAATTTCTGAAGGGCAAAAAAGCGGCGTTTATCGCGGCGGGCGCCGCGCTCGGCGTTTTTCTGATCCTGTGGAGGCCGGGCTTCTCTCAGTCGAAGGCGGCGGAGGAGCCGTCCGCGTTTTACGAGGTCAGCTTCTACACGGAGTCGCTCGAGAAGAGGATAGAGGAGCTGTGCCGCGCGTCCGAGGGGATACGCGACGTATCGGTCCTTCTCACGCTCGAATCGGGATCGGAATACGTCTACGCCGCGAACACGGTCGAGAAGAAGGACGGGGAGGGAGAAGCGTCCGGGACGAGGGAATACCTTATCGTGACGGACGACAGCGGCTCCGGTCCGGTCCGCGTCACGGAGATCTATCCGAAGGTCCGCGGCGTCGCCGTCGTCTGTACGGGCGGGGACCGCCCGGATGTTAAGGCGCGGATAACGACGCTCCTTTCGGCTGCGCTCGGCGTCCCGTCGAACAGAATAACGGTCAGCTCGTGAGTAATAACGCGGGTCGGGCGCTCATATATTAGGACGAAGATACGGAACAAGTACCAGGAGGGGAGAGAAATGAAGACCGAAACGAAGGAAAAGCTGACGTCAATAAAGAACAAAGCGATCGAGCTTGTGAAGAAACCCGGCAAAAAAGGACTCGCGATCATCTGCGCGGTCCTTCTGATCGGCGGCGCGATCGCAGTCAATCTGGCGTTGTTCAGCGACGGCGGGGCGGGCGGCGAAAAGACGGAAAAGACCGGACTCGCAGTCGATCTCACTTCGCTGAAGGACCCCGAGAACGTCGAGTCGCGCGACACCGAAAAAACTGACGCCGATCCGAACGAGGACTATTATTCAACGGTCTCTCTCGGCAGAAAGCAGGCGCGCGACGAGGCGATGGAGGTCCTGCTGTCCGTCAGCGAGAGCGCGGACGCTTTGCCCGACGCGAAGGCCGAGGCGATGAACGACATGAACAGGATCGCTCTCGATATCGAACACGAGGCGCAGATAGAGACGCTCGTCATCTCACGGGGCTTCAAGAACTGCGTCGCCGTCGTCAACGGCGACACGGCGAGCGTTATCGTCGACTCGGATCCCCTGACCCCAGGTCAGGCGGCGCAGGTGAGCGAGATCGTCTACGAGGCGGCGGGCATAATCCCGGCGAACCTGAAGATCATCGAAAAGAAGACCGGATAAAAAAAGATCGGACCCCCGCGCGGGGGTCCGATCTTTTTTTATTGATCTCATTTGATCTCAACAGTAACTTTATCGCCGGTGATCTTCGCCGCCGCGCGCATGACCGTGCGGAGCGAATTGGCTATATTTCCGTGACGGCCGATTATCATCCCCGTGTCGGAGGGGGAGACCGTGAGCGTCAGAGTGACGTTCGTACCGTCTCTCTCTTCCGTAACGTTGACTTCGTCGGGATTGTCGACGATCGCCTTCACCATATCGGACAAAATACGGCTGAAATCCACTTTCTCCGTGCGTGTTTCGTCCATATCGGCAGGCGCGCTCAGGCGTTTTTACTCTTGTTGATGAGCGACTTGACGGTCTCGGTCGGCTGAGCGCCGGTGGCGAGCCACTTCTCGACCTTCTCGTTGTCGACCTTGATTGTCGGCGGCTCGGTCATCGGATCGTAGAATCCGACTTCCTCGATGAATCTTCCGTCTCTCGGATATCTGGAATCCGCGACGACGATCCTGTAAGAGGGCGATTTCTTTTTGCCCGTTCTTCTGAGTCTGATTTTGACAGCCATTGTTTCATTCTCCTTAAAATAATTTTTTTTTTGATTTATTAAACTCCGCGCCTCGCGCGGGATTTACCTTTTTGTCAGAATCCGAAAGGCATCCTCATTTTGCCTTTTTTGTTCTTTATTTTTTTGCCCGAGGCGGTGAGCTGACGGAACATCTTGTTCATCTGCTCGTACTGTTTGAGAAGGCGGTTGACCTCCTCGACGGAAGTGCCGGAGCCCGCGGCGATCCTCTTTTTCCGGGCGCCGTTGATAATATCGGGCTTGTCTCTTTCCTTCTCCGTCATCGAGAGGATTATCGCTTCCGTGTGAGCCATCGCGTTCTCGTCGATCTGCGCGTTTTTGAGCTGCGACGGTCTCGCGCCGGGTATCATGGCGAGGATCTCGTCCATCGAGCCCATCTTCTTGAGCTGACGGAACTGTTCGAGGAAGTCCGAGAGGGTAAAGGTGTTGTCCCTCAGCTTCTTTTCGAGGTCCGCCGCCTGCTTTTCGTCGAACGCCTGCTCCGCCTTTTCGATGAGGGAGAGGACGTCGCCCATCCCGAGGATCCTCGACGCCATCCGCTCCGGGTGGAACGGTTCGAGAGCGTCGAGCTTTTCGCCCGTGCCGACGAACTTGATCGGCTTTCCGGTGACGTATCTGACCGATATCGCCGCGCCGCCGCGCGTGTCGCCGTCGAGCTTCGACAGGAGCACCCCCGTGATATCGAGCTTTTCGTTGAACGACTCGGCGACGTTCACCGCGTCCTGACCGGTCATCGCGTCGACGACGAGGATGATCTCGGTCGGATCGACGGCTTTTTTGATCGATTCGAGCTCCTCCATAAGGACCTCGTCGACGTGGAGCCGTCCGGCGGTGTCGATAAAGACCATATCGTACCCCTGACGGGTCGCGTACTTCACGCCCTCGGACGCGATTTTTACCGGGTCCTCATTGCCCATCTCAAAGACGGGGACGTCGATCTTCGAACCGACGACCTTGAGCTGATCGATCGCCGCGGGACGGTATACGTCGCACGCGACGAGGATCGGGTTCTTGCCCTGCTTTTTCTGATAAAGCGCGAGCTTTCCGCTGTGGGTCGTCTTACCCGAGCCCTGAAGACCGACCATCATGACGACCGTCGGCGGCTTCGGGGAAATGACGAGCTTTTCGTTCTTCGACCCCATCAGGGAAATCAGTTCCTCGTTGACGATCTTTATTATCTGCTGCGCCGGCAGAAGGCTTTCAAGCACTTCCGCGCCGACCGCGCGCTCGGTGACGTTTTTGACGAAGTCCTTGACGACCTTGAAGCTGACGTCCGCCTCGAGCAGAGCGAGCTTCACCTCGCGCATACCCTCCCTGACGTCCGCCTCGGTCAGCTTGCCTTTGTTGCGGAACCGCTTGAAGGCGTTATTCAGTTTTTCCGAAAGATTTGAAAACATCGGCGCCTCCCCGCGTTAAGAGTAAATTTCGGAAAGTTCCGTTATTATCCGTTTCGCCTCGCCGTCGCCGATCTGTTCTCCTTCGCGGAAAAGACGTTCGGCGCGGTCGCGCTTTCCGACGAGCCCGAGCGCTTCCTCGAACCGGACGAGCTCGCCCTCGCCCTTTTTCACCGAGTCGCGCACCCCCTGACGGGAGATACCGGTGATCTCGGAGATCTCCGAGAGGGAAAGATCCTCGTTGTAGTAGAGGTCGAGAACGTCGTACTGCCGCTTCGTTATGAGCGCTCCGTACGTGTCGAGCAGCGCCGGGAGCTTCATGTTTTTCACGAACATACCGACTCGCCGCCTCCCTGTAAAGCAAAACACTTTACAGAGTATACCACACCTTTTGTCCGCTGTCAATACTTTTTTTGTTTTCGGATTTTTTGTTTTCAGAGCTTTTTTTCTTTCTGAAGAAAACTTTGCGGTTGAGCGTAACCATCCCGCGCAGGAAAACGGTAATACAGGCGGAAGACCGAAAAACGGTTTTTTGAAAGGAGACTGACAAAATGAAAAAACTGATCTCACTGCTTGTTATTTTTGCGGCGATCGAAACGTTTTCTTTACCGTCGTTCGCCGTTACCGTGCCGGAATTCGTGATAACGTCAAACAATTATGCCGCGGGGGACAGAATCGTTTATGAAGAAACAAAAGACATTGAAGTTGGTTCTGTCTTACAGTTGTACGCCGTGACGGAATTCGGAAACGAAATGGGAGAAACTCCCTCGGAAAACGGGTGGTTCGTCAAAGAAGTTTTGTCGGGCGGCGTGACGTGGTCAACTTCCGACGCCTGCGTCGCGAGCGTGGACGAAAACGGAAAAGTCCTCGGAGTGAGCGAAGGAAAAGCCGTCATAACCGCTTCGCTTGACCCGGACGCCGTCAGTTACGACGTTCCCGTGACGGAAAACAGCTTTGAAATCGAAATCAGACCGTATGTTTTTCGAGACGTTCCGGCCGACGCGTATTTCCGCGACGCGGTGAGCTGGGCGGTCGAGAACAAGATCACCTCCGGGACGAGCGAGACGACGTTCTCGCCCGACGACGGATGTACCCGCGGGCAGGTAGTCACGTTTCTCTGGCGCTTGGCGGGAAGTCCCGAACCCGGCGTCACGGAGAACCCTTTTTCAGACGTCGGTGAGAGCGATTACTTCTTTAAAGCGGTCCTTTGGGCTGTCGGCGGCAAAATCACGGTCGGAACGGGGAATAAGACGTTCTCGCCGGGTGAAGTCTGCACGCGAGGGCAGATCGTGACCTTCTTCTACAGATCTAAGGGAAGTCCCGCTCCGTCCGGTCCGAGGAACCCGTTCGCCGACGTGAAGAAGGACGACTACTTCTTCGACGCGGTCCTCTGGGCGGCAGAAAATGAAATAACGCTCGGTACGACCGACGCTTCTTTCGCTCCCGGCGATACCTGCACAAGGGCTCAGGTCGTCACATTTATGTTTCGCGGCGTTGGGGTTCACAAAGCTTTTGAAGAGTGGTCGGGCGAAGGAAACGTCCTCTCTTCGCTGAAATTGAAATTCCGTTCGGTCGACGATATTCCTCTCGGTCTTTACTTAATGGACAAACACACGCTTGATATGATAGCGGAGATTCAGAAGGAAGACGGCGGTCGTTACAGAACCGAAAAAGAGAGAGAGGAGAGCGTTTTCGGCGCGTTCCGTTCGTCGATACTCGGCGCCGACAGGATCGCCGTACCGTTCCTTGACGGCAAGGAGCTTGCGGCTGACGGCGAGAAGAACGACAACGTCGGTATCGTCCTTTCCGGCGCGTGCGAAAGACCGTGGATCGTTTTTCGTTGCGGCGGAGTCACAGTTCTTTTCACTTACCTTGACGGAGGGATCGCCGCCGAAGCGAAGGAAAATGGCGTCCCGTGGCTTATTGAACGGCTCGATCCGCGCGCTTTGAACGTCGGGAATGTTGAAGAGCAGAGAGAAAGGTTCAGGGAAGAGGGATACGGAACGCTTGCGAACGTGACCGCGGAAGAGCGAGAGATCACGTTTGACGGAAGGACGGTGAAAGCTCTGGCGATCGGACACGTGTCGGGCGGAGGCGAGCCCGTGACGGTGGTTTTCGTCATTAGCGGGAACGTCCTGTTTGAGATCAGCGGCACCGTCGGCGACGTCGACGCCGTCATCGGCAGACTGACGGTCGGAGAACATGAGTTACGGTAATACTTCGGGAGAGAAGATCCTGTTGGATTTTCTCTCCTTTTCCTCTGAATACCCATTCTCATTGAATGCGCGGCGGAAAATACAAAAAAGTATAAAAATCTGTTGATCACGTAACCTTTTCTCTCAAGTCACGTCTATATAGGGCGAGATGCATCTGTTATTTTCGTTTTAATCTCGAATTATACACGCAAGTATGGTAAAATAACTACATAAGACGTAACTTTTTCTCTGAAAAAGCGGCCTTTGTATAAAAGGAATATGCGTTATTTGAGATAGTACGAGAGAGGAGGGACGCTTTGGAGGATAACGAAATAATTTCTTTGCTTGAATCCCGCGACGAAAAAGCGATTGAACAGATTCGTATAAAATACTCTTCTTATCTCTTTACAATCGCAAATAATATCCTTGGCGATGACCGGGAAGCTGAGGAATGTGTCAGCGAGACCTGTTTCCGGGCATGGAGCTCCATTCCTCCGGAGCATCCGGATTCTCTGTCACGTTATCTTTCAAGTATTATCCGAAATTGTGCGCTTGATATTATTCGTACACGAAAAACCGCAAAGAGACTTAATTCAGAGTATTCCTTATCCATTGATGAGATCGGCGATTTAATATCTTCCGACGGTATTCCGGAAGACGAAATCGACGCGGATTTTCTCCGAAACTCAATATCATCTTTTTTGAGGTCTGTTCCGGAAAAGCAGAGAACCGTCTTCATTCGACGATACTTTTTCTTTGACTCATTGAAGGAAATTGCTGTCTTCAACGGAATGAGCGTTTCTTCTGTCAAGGTAACTCTGTTCAGATTGAGAAAAGAACTGAAAGAGCATTTAATGAAGGAGGGGTATTATCTATGAAAAAAGAAGAGTTTTTTTCGATACTGGGCGGTATCGACGAGGATATTCTTACGCCGATTGCGGAAAATCGCGCAAGAGAAAACAGAAAAATCCTGACGCTGAAGAAGGGCGCAGAAATGAAAAGAATAATCGCAGCTTTGGCTGTTCTCATGACTGTTTCCGCGTTTGCACTGACGATCGTGGCACTTGATTATAAAGCGTCTTCCAAAACAGACGCCGATGAAAACGGGATCTCAAAAAGCGAAGAGAGCTATTCCGGGCCTGAGACTGTTATTTACGAGGCGGACGGCGATCCCGATTCATTAAGGACCCTTTATTATTCAAAAACCATCAGGATCGCCGGACGGGACGTATACGGCTATTCCGAACCCGGGAATTCTGATTTGTATCTGTTCGACAAGAACGTTTCTTTTATCGGATGGATCTCTGATCCCGACTCCGATCCGACGCTCGGCGAATCGTTTGAAAAAGTGATAAAAGACCCGGGTTCCGGGATCTCGGATGATGAAGCGGTAAAAATCGCTTACGAACACGCCGCGGGTATTTACGGAAGCTCCGTCCTCGACTGTGAGATCGTCGACGTTGCCGGAGACGATTACAGCGTGCTTGTCACGCTTGCGAAAATGTACGAAGCCGCCGATTTTTCCGTGCGCGGTCCCGGATGCGCCGTAAGGGTTATGAGAGACGGGACGGTCGATCTGTGTACTGGCGGCATGTATGACGTCGACGCCGACGCTTTGTCGAAGGTGACCCTTGCGGAAACCGATTCCTTCGTCCGCGAAAAAATCGACGAACAGTTCGGCGGCGCCGTTGAAAGATACGAAGTGTTTGAAAGAAGAGTTGTTGTAAACGACGCGGGACGGACCGCGATCAGAATTGGCGTCAGCTGCTTCTTCAAGGAGACCCCGTCGAAGGAGACCATTGAAAAATACGGTCTCGGAGGGACGTGGGGACTCGATAACCGTTACGGTTGTTCTTTTGAATATGTTATCGGTTGAAGCGATAAGGAGACGGCGGATGTTCGCCGCGATCATACTGTCCGTTCTCATCACGGCGAATATCGCAGCGTCGGTTTGGCTGATCATTTCAAAGAAGACGGCGGCCGTACCCCCACGTAGCGACTCGACGGGAGTGTCCGCCGCCGATCTTGTTCCCGACCGGATGTCCGTCGTATCGGGAGACTTGCGCATCACGCTTGACGAGGGCTCAGAAGACTATGAATATCTGCTTCTCTCCAATAATGCGAGATTTTATAACTGCGGCGTTTCCGAAATCGGGGCGGACGAGGCGCTCTCAGACGGTACGATCCCCCGATTGGTTTACGAATTTGACAAAAGCGTGACCGTGATCTTTCCCGGCGGTGTCCCTCCGTATGAAGAAGAGGTGCGCGTTTTCGCCGACAGGATCGAGTTTTACTGTGACGCGGGCGCGCCGCAGATTATCGCGGCGTACGACGGCGGCGCGGTGAGATTTTTCTCGGGTAACGATTCCCTCGGGGTCGCTGCTCGGGTAAAAGACGTGATCGAAAACTCAAAATAAACCTGCCGTTGAAACCGTCGTTTCGCGTCATACCTGTTTTTGCTTTTCTTACTGACATCTGAAAAAGAGCGTCTTGAAAAAGACGCTCTTTTTCTGCTTCGGCATTGAAAAAAGGTCCCGGATAGTATATAATGGTGTCGAAAACAGAGAGAGGTCTGGACGGAAATGCAAAAGGGACTCGTTTTTAATATACAGCGTTTTTCTCTCCACGACGGACCGGGGATCAGAACGGGCGTCTTTCTCAAGGGCTGTCCACTGAGATGCCGCTGGTGTCACAACCCCGAGGGTTTCACGATGGCGGCGGAGCTCGAATATAATCCCGTGAAGTGTATCGGATGCGGCAGATGTACCGTCTGCCCGGAAGGATGTCACAGGATAGCGGACGGCGCGCACCTCTTCGACAGGACGGGATGCGTTAAGTGCTTCCGCTGCGTCGACGCCTGCCCCGCGGGCGCGCTTCTTCGGGCGGGCCGCGAGTACACCGTCGACGAGGTGATGGAAACGGTCGAAAAGGACAGACCCTATTACGAGAACAGCGGCGGCGGGTTGACGGTCTCGGGCGGCGAACCGCTCCTTCAGTGGGAGTTCACCCTCGCGCTGCTGAAAGAAGCCCGCGCCCGCGGGATCGATACCGCGATCGAGACGAGCGGATTCGCGCCGTCCGAAGTGATAAAAGCGATATCTTCGTACGTCGACGTCTTCCTTTTCGACTATAAAGTTACCGATCCCGGCGATCACGAGAAGTACACGGGCGTCCCGCGGGCGCCGATCCTCGAAAATCTCCGTCTTCTGAACGAAGAGGGAAGGCGCGTCGTTCTCCGCTGTCCGATCATTCCCGGCGTCAACGACGACGACGGGCACTTCGACGCGATCGCCGAGCTCTCGCGCGAGCTCGACTCCGTTTTCCGCGTCGATCTCGAGCCGTATCACGAGCTCGGGACGGCGAAATATCCGAAATTCGGGAAAGAGGCGTCGTTTTCCGCCGAGCCGCCCGCAAAGGAGCGGATGGAGGAGATAAAACGATACGTTCAGGACAGAACGCCCAAGCGCGTTACAATATCATAATTTTTTACCGGGGAAAGGAAAAGAGGTAATGGAAAAGCTCAGAGTAGGAATCATCGGAACAGGCGGGATCAGCGGGTGCCACATCGACGGCTACAAGATCCTCCGCGACCGCGGAGAGGTCGAGATCGTCGCCGGGTGCGACATCGACGAAGAGAAGGTCAAAAAATACGTCGAACGCCACAATATCCCGCGTTACTATACCGACTGTCACGAGATGATGGCGAAGGAAAAGCTCGATATCGTCAGCGTCTGCACGTGGAACGCGGCGCACAAGGAGTGCACGATCGCGGCTCTCCGCGGCGGAGCCAACGTCATCTGCGAGAAGCCGATGGCGATGAACGCCGCCGAGGCGGAGGAGATGATGCGCGTGGCGAAGGAGGAGGGCAAGCTCCTTCAGGTCGGTTTCGTAAGGCGCTTCGGCAACGACGCCGACATCGTCAAAAAGTTCCGCGACAGCGGCAACCTCGGCGATATTTACTATGCGAAAGCGACCTATCTGAGACGCGACGGATGCCCGGGCGGCTGGTTCGGCGACAAGGCGTACTCCGGCGGCGGACCGCTGATCGATCTCGGCGTCCACGTCATCGACCTCGTCAGGTATCTCGCCGGGAATCCGCTTCCCGTCGAGGCGTTCGGCGTAACGTACGACAACCTCGGAAGCAACCGCGCCGCGGGTCTCGAGGACGCGTGGTTCGCTCACGGCGGCGATCAGTTCAAATTCACCGTCGAGGACTTCGCCGCGGCGATGGTCAGATTCGATTCCGGGCTCACACTCAGCGTTGAGGCGAGCTTCAACCTGAATATAAAGCATGACGTCGGCAATATCGAGCTCTTCGGAACGAAGGCGGGTATCAATCTCTCGCCCGATATCGAGGTCTATACGGACATGGCGGGTCAGTACGTCAACGTCAAGCCCGCCGGCGACACGGCGCTCTCGTTCAGCGGCCTCTTTGAGCGCGAGATCTTCGGCTTCGTCAACGCTGTACGCGGTATTGAGCCGTGCCGCGCTCCCGCCGAGGACGGCGTCGTCCTCATGAAGATCCTCGACGCGATCTACGAATCCGCCCGCGTCGGCCATTCCGTTAAGATCAACTGACACTTACGGGACAGTAAAAAAATGCGCCTTCTTCGGACGGCGCATTTTTTATTTTCCGGTCAGCGATGACGGCGTTTACACCGTCGCGGTGACAGAGACCGCCCGTCCCGAAACGCAGACGTTTTCCGCTCCCGCGGGGATGAAAACGCACGTTCCGAACGACAGCGGGACCGTATGATCGCCAAAGACGAGCGACGCGCCGTCTTCGGCATGGACGGCGCAAAGAACGGTGAATCTGTCGTCGGGGACGGAGAGCCGGACGGGACTCAAGCCGTCCGACACGATCTTTTTCACGGTGAACGCGCCGCAGTGACAGAGCAGGGAGGGATCGTCAGCCCCGCCGCGCGAAAACCTCAGCTTTTCAATATCGTCATTTGAATAATTTACCGCGCAGTCCGCGGCTTTCTGCAAATGCAGTTCACGCTTTCGCCCGTCGAAAGTCCTGCCGAAGTCGGAGATCCGGTACGTCAGATCGGAGTTCTCCTGTATCTCGAGAAGAAGGACTCCCGCGCCTATCGAATGGACAAGCCCGGGCGGTATGAACAAAACGTCGCCCGGGACGGGACGGACTTTTCTGAAGAGCGACTCGTCCGGCTCGCCCTCCGAAATCATATCGGTCGTGACGCCGGGGCGAAGGCCCGCGATTATTTCGGCGTCCGGTGCGGCGTCGATGACGTACCACATCTCGCATTTTCCGCGCTGTCCCTCGACGCGCGCGGCGTATTCGTCGTCCGGGTGCACCTGAACGGAGAGGCGGTCCGCGGAGTCTATCAGCTTGATAAGAAGCGGAAAGCCGCCGCCGCACGCGCTCCCCGCCGCGTCCGGAAACGCGGCGAGATATTCGTCAAGCGGGCGTCCCTCAAACGGACCGCCGCCGACGACGGAGACCGCGCCGTCGCGGACAGATAGGATCCACGCCTCTCCGACGCGGACGCCGTCGGGCGCGTCGGTCAAGCCGTTCAGCCTCTTTCCGCCCCACGGCATCACGCGAGGTATGGGTCGGAGCATTACGGGATACGCTCTCATTCAGGGTCGCCTCCTTTCGGTCGTCGTTTATCGCGCCGCCGCCTCGACGAGCTTGCGGCGTATTACCCCGAGCGCGGTTTTCCTCACTTCGGGAGGATCTCTGAAAACGAGAAAAACGTCCGGCTCGGGTCTTATCCCGAGCTCCTGTCTGACCGTTCGTCCGACCTCGTCGCCGAATCTGCCGTCCGAAAGCTCGATGAGGACGGCGCCCGGCGAAAGAGCGGCGACCGCGTTGCGGATCGTCCCCGCAATGAGCCGTCCCGCCTCTTTTCCGTCGCGGCAGGACAAAAGGGCGCGGGCGGCGTCGCCGCTCGAGGGAGCCCTGAGCCGGGAGACCGTTCCGAGGGATCTGTTTCTCGACACGGCGGCGGCGATCCCGTCGGGACCGGCGGTGCAGAAGAAAACGGAGCCGCGGACGCCTGATTTCCGCATCGCCGCGGAAGCGGCGACCGCGTCGCGGTTGAGGAAGAAGACGGGACAGCGTCCGGCGGCTTCTCTGATCGCCGCTTTCATCTCTCCGTCGCGGAAAGCGGCGCCCGGGTCGGCGATCCGCGCGGGATCGGGCGTCGGAAGCAGGACGGCTACCGCTGAAAATGAAACGTCGCCGACGGAGGCCCGCTCGTTTGAGGCGCGCTCCGCGAGCGCCCGGACCGCGGCTGACGCGTCGCCGGGAGACGGAATGGAGGACTCGACGAAAAACGAGCTCTCGTTCCCCGAGAGATCGGAGAGATACGCCCGGGCGCGGTCCGCCGAAAGGTCGATCGTCAGGATGGGCCGGGAGGCGGGGAAAAGCGTCTCGGGGCGTCTGCCTCCGGTCGATACGCCGGGACGCGCCGCGACAAGACCGGCGTCGATCAGGGCGTCGGCGGCGGAGGAAACGGTCGTGATACTGAGCGAGAGCGCCTCCGACGCCTCGCGGCGCGTGATCCCGGGGCGGGAACAGACGAGTTCGAACGCGGAAAAGACGGCGCCGCCGCGGCGCGGGACGGAAACCGAGTCATTTTTCTTCATCCCCATGGTCCCTCTCCCTGAATTACAGTGTTTTTTCACAATTATTTTATATTTCCCGCCGTGTGATGTCAACAATTATCGCCCGAAAAACGCGTTTCAGCAGGAAAACGGGCGCGTAACGATCAAAATATTCAAAAATAATCGGGAAATTTCGGAAAATGGTATTGACAAATCAGTTAGGCATATGTATAATAGAACGCACTGACGGCAATTTACATTTTTGCCAAACAGGAACGGAGTCCCGAAGATGAATGTCGAAAACGTTGATGCTCTCGTAAAAGATTTACTTGAAAAGGCAGGTCCCGTCGATCACAGCGTCAGGCTTCCCGACGCGGAGTTCGACGTTATGGACGCTATATGGGGAGGCAACCCGCCTCTCACCACCTCGTATCTTATGCAGAAGATCGGTCATAAGAAAGGGTGGAAGGCTCCTACCCTTATTTCTTTTCTCGTGAGACTTGAAGAGCGCGGTTTTATAACTTCCTTCAAGAACGGCAAGGAGCGTTATTACGTTCCCGTCGCCGACAGGGAAGAATACGTCCGGCTCGTGACGGAGAGCTTTATCGAGAGATATCATCACTCGTCCTTTGTCTCCGTCCTCAATTCTCTTTACAAGGACAAGGGACTTGACGAAAAGGATATAGACGAATTCCTCGAGTGGCTGAAGAGCAGATATTGAGGAGACGCCAGAATTGAAATACGAAACGGTTGACAGTGCGGCTTTTTCCGGGATACGCCTTTCCGTTCTCTCAGATCCTCATCTGAGAGAGGGGATAGGGACGTACAAAGAGAAAAAGCTGCATTTGATTTTGAAGAGATATTTCGTCCGCTCCGAGGACGCGCTCGAGGTCCCTTTCCGCGGCTTTGTATGCGACGGGAAGGAGGGGGATCTCATCACCGAGGTTATGACGACGTCTCTCTCCGGCATGGACGGAAAGCTCGCCGCGTTCCTCCCCGACTGCCGCGTCAATATAATTTTCCCGCTCACGGTAGAAGACCGCGTGATTTGGATCGACCCCCTGACGGGCGAGACGACCCCGGGAAGGAGATCGCCGAAAAAAGAAAACCTTAACCGGTTGCTTTCCGAGCTCGTCTTTATCCTCGACCGGCTTTCCTCTCCGAATCTGACCGTCTCGGCCGTCTATATCGCCGCGGACGACTACCGGATCCTCAACGGGAGAGGCGCCGACCGCAAGATAAAGGCGGAAAAGGCCGAGCGCGTCCCGACGGAGATACGGTCGATCGTCTCTTACGACACGGCTTCCGACATGAAGCTGTTCCTGCCGGAGGGCCTTCCCGTAAAGTTCACCCGCGCGGATTTCTCGCGGGCGACGCGTCTCACCGGCAGACGCCTCTGGGGAGCGATCAAAGTTCTTGTTGAGACGGGCGTCATCCGCGACTCGGGCGAGGGCAGAAAACCGATCTTTTACGAGCGTGTCCCTGAATGACTCCGTTTCTCAAAAAAAGAGGCTGCGGTACTTGATTTGATCTCCCTTTTTGTATATAATATTTTTAATAAACAATTTTATTAAAGGACGGTTTGTGATTATGGAATACGGAATTCAGATGTACTCCCTTCGCGACATCACGGGAGAGGACCTCGAGGGCGCGCTTCGCGCCGTCGCGGAAATGGGTTATAAAACGGTCGAGTTCGCCGGCTTTTTCGGCCACGGCGCGGAAGAGGTTAAGGGATGGCTCGACAAATACGGTCTCAGGATCGTCGGGACTCACAGCGGCTGGGAGGACCTGAGAGACGATTTTGAGGGAACGGTAAAATACCACAAGACGCTCGGAAACACGCGTTACATCATCCCCGGCGCTGACCTCGGGACGAGAGAGAAGCTCGACGCTTTCATCGACTTCGTCAACGAGATCGGACCGAAACTCAGAGCGGAAGGCATCGAGCTCGGCTATCACAACCACGCCCATGAATTCAGGACCGAGGAGTTCGGTTACCACATCCACCGCGAGCTCGAGGAGAAGACGGACGTCTTCTTCGAGATCGACACGTACTGGGCGTTCGTCGCGGGCGAGGATCCCGTCGCTCTGCTCGACAGACTCGGCGACAGAGTCAGAATGATCCACCTCAAGGACGGCACGCCGGACGGAAACGGTCTCGCGCTCGGCGAGGGAAGCGCTCCCGTCGCCGCCGTCAGGGAAAAGGCGATCGCCGCCGGCCTCGATATCGTGGTCGAGAGCGAGGGCTGCAGACCGACGGGCAGGGAAGAAGCCGAACGCTGCATCAAATATCTGAAATCCCTCGGTTAAAACCGTAACGCCGGTATTCAAATATCGGCGTTAAAACTATCGGGTAACTATTGTTACATAGAAAGGAGGGGAGCCGCTTGAAACCGTACAGACAACTGAAGATCCCGAAGTGGGCGATCGTTTTGCTGTTTTTTGTCAATCCGCCTCTCGCGGTCATCCTCCTTATCGTCAGTCTGATAAAGATCCCGTACTCCGACGCCGAGCTCGAAAAGATGAAAAAAGCCGAGGCGAAGGCGGAGGAAACAACGGCGTCCGGGCCAGTCGGTCAGAAAGCGGCCGATCCCGGGGCGGGCGTCTCTCCGTCGGTCGGGGACGCGGCGGGGGTCAGGAAAAAGGGCAAAGCGACCGCGGGGGAGGTAATCGCCGTTATCCTCTCGATCATTTTTGCCGTCGCCTCGCTCGGAGCGGCGATCACGCTGTCGAATCCGATCGCCGTGTCGGAGCTCGTCGCCCTCGCGTCGTACCTGACCGTCTCTCTCGCCTCCTTCGCCGTCGGTATGACGATGAGGGGAAGGAGAAAACGCGCCGCGAGATACGGCGAGTGGATAGGCGACCGCGACGCGTACGATCTGAGGACTCTCTCATACGCGTCGGGAGTTAATAAAAAACGCGTTCTCCGCGACCTCAGACGGCTGACCGCGTCCGGCGCGTTCGGACCGAAGGCGTTCGTCGACGAGTCGTCGATGATGTTCTACAGATCGCCCGACGCGGCGGAGAAATACAAGAAGGATCGCGACCGTTTCCGCTCTTCGACAGGCTCGGCGTCCGACATCGAGGCGTATACCGAGATCCTGATGAAGATCCGCCGTCTCAACGACGAGATCGCCGACCCCGAGGTCTCGCGCAACATCGACCGGATAGAGGAACAGACGAGATATATCTTCGGATACGTGAGCGACCACCCCGAGAAGCGCGGGAATATCAGCACCTTTATGAACTACTATCTGCCGACGACCCTGAAGCTGCTCGAATCATACGCTCAGCTTGAAAAAATGGGCGAGGGCGGAGAGAATATGCAAAAATCCAAAGAGGGTATCGAGGGGATACTGACGATGCTCTCGGAGGGGTTCGTCAGACAGACCGATCAACTCTTTGCAAGCGAATCGATAGAGATCAATTCCGATATCGAAGTTCTCGAGACGATGATGAAGAAGGACGGTCTGACGGGGACCCGCGATTTCGATCTCGGAGGCTTCGCCGCCCGGTCGGACGGCGGGGAAAAAGGAGGAGAAAAAAAGTGAAATTCAAGAGCATCCTTTGCGCTTTCTTCGCGCTTCTGATTTTCGTTTCCGCGATCCCGGCGGGAGCGGCGGACCCTTACTGGGCGGCGCAGTCGGAATACAATGAAGCGATCAAATCCGGCGATTACAATCGGATCATAAAGGCGGGAAAGGCGATAGAGGCGATCTATCCGAACCCGTCGAACGAAACGGAGAGGTCGCGCGTTTTGATGCCGCTCCTTGCGGTCGCTGAATCGTACGCCTCTCTCGGTCAGTTCACGAACGCCGCCGTATATTACGAAAAATATCTCAAAGTCACGAAGCTCTCGGTCGCGGCGGGAACGAAGCTTTCCAAGGGCTCTCTGAACGCGATATCGATGATGATACGGCACGATACCGTGAAGCCGACCGTTTACGCCAAGACCGCCGACGTCTCGAATATCCCGTATTACGGGGCGAAAAACGAGCCCGCCGCCGGAACGTACAGCGGTATGTGCGACTCCTTCAATTCACAGCGCGACAGCGCGTTTCTCCTTTACGTGCTTTTCTCGCGCGAGGAGATCAGCAAATACGACTGGTCAATTCCGAAGGACGATCCGAACCTTATCCTGACGATCGCGTGGAACGTGCCGAACGAAACGCTCGCCGACCTCAAGGAGGTCGCGTCGGGCGTCCACGACGAATACATAAAGAGGAATCTTGAATATCTGAACACTCTCGGCTGCCGCGTTATGATCCGTTTCGGAGGAGAAGTCAACTGCTGGCCGAGTATGCCCTCGACGCAGGACGCCTATGACAAAAGCGGAGCCGAATACGCGAATACTTTCAAAGAGGCGTTCCGGCGCGTGGCGGACATCGTTCACAAAGAGTCCGACGCCGCGATGGTCTTCTCGCCCAACGAGATAACGGGATGGTACTTTGATCTTACCGATTTTTATCCCGGCGACAAATACGTGGACTGGGTGGGGATGAGCACGTACGGAAACGCGAAAAAAGCAGACGGGATCCTTTCGAGCTTCAACGACGCGTATTACTGCACGGGCTATTTTGAAAATCAGCTGATAAGGATCGAGCCGATAATCGAGGCGTTCGGAGACAGGAAACCGATCATAATCACGGAGTACGGATTCTGCTACAGGAACGATTCGAACTCCCTCCAGACGGAAGCGCACGCGCTCTCCTCGATGCGTTATTTTCTCACGTATCTCACGATGCTTTATCCGCAGGTCAAGGCGATCAACTATTTCAACACCAATTTCGGCGGCAGTTATTACGCGCTGTTTCCCGGAAGGACGAACGGCACGGTCGGACGGACGGTCAGCCAGAATCTCGCGGATCTTTACACGGAGATCGTCTCGGGCGATCCCGCGATAGAGTATTCAAACGGCAGGGGCGGATACTGCGGATATACGAAGCTCGAGAATATTGACGAACCGCTCGATTCACTCGATATGTCGGTTTACGCGTGGTATCCGACGAACAGTCCCAATACCGTCGAGTATACTTTCGATACCGTGTCAAAGCTCAAAACGACCTCGTATCCCTATTCTTTTTCGATACAGACGGAGTCCGTTCCCGTCGGGACGCATCTTCTCGCGGTCAGCGTCAAGTGCCTTGCCGAGAACACAAGATATCTTTATACGGTCACCCGCGACGGAGAAGGGAAAATCACCGTAAAGAGCGCCGATCTCGACAAGATCAAGGACGTAAAGAAGACCGACTGGTTTTACGATAACGTCGCTTACTGCATGGGCGCCGGTCTCCTCGCCGGAGTCGGCGGCGGGCGCTTCGAGCCGAACACCGATCTCAACAGGGCGATGTTCGTGACGATCCTCGGAAGGATGGCGGGCGTCGACGCGTCGGCGTACAACAGCCCCTCGTTCTCCGACGTGAAGGCGGGAGAGTGGTACTCGCCGTACGTCGCCTGGGCGAAGGAAAACGGCATCGTCAACGGCGTTTCCGCGACGAGGTTCGATCCCGAGGGACTCGTCACCCGCGAGCAGATGTGCGCGATCCTCGTGAGATACGCGGACAGATACGGGGTGGAGATCCCGGGCGTTCCCTCCGACGTCAAGCTCTTCGCCGACGACGCGAAAATAAGCGACTGGGCGAAGGAAGCGGTTTACCGCGCGAGAGCCGCCGGTATCGTCAACGGCAAGGAAAAGAACCGCTTCGATCCCCTCGCATCCGCAACGAGGGCGGAAGGCGCGGCGATCTTTATGAGATACTCCTTCCTCTCTATGAACTGAAAGAAAAAAACGGTGTGTTCCGCTCGGCGGAACACACCGTTTTTTGTATCAAGAAAACCACGCGATAGTCGCGTGGTTCAAAAGAGGTTAACCGATGAGAAGAGAATCCTCCGTTTGTGGTAGAATAAAGAAGGCCTGCCAGCCAAACAAAGAACCACAAACGGAGGATTAACATCTAT
>JAFSWB010000066.1 GCA_017444735.1 Clostridia bacterium
TCCGCGAGTTCAAATCCATCTGTCAAAAACGCAAACCCATCTTTTTCGTACCCGTTTGAAAAAAACCGCCGAAAGGCGGTTTTTTCAGTTATATTCGCCTTCGGCGAGTTATATTGCGTTGCAGTTATATTCGGCTTACGCCGAGTTATATTGCGCTTCGCGCAGTTTAAAGGCGAATATAATATCACTTTGCGGCATCGCCGCAAAATATCACTGTCCCGAAGGGACAATATCACTGCCGTCGCAGACGGCAATATCACTCATAACCTCCGCGAGTTCAAATCCATCTGTCAAAAACGCAAACCCATCTTTTTTGTACCCGTTTGAAGAAAAAGACCCCTCCGGGGACCTTTTCCTATGGAGACGAATTGAACGGGGGCTCGAACGGACGCGTGTCAGAAAACAGTCCGGTGGACTGTTTTCCCGCGTCCGCGACCAAAGCGGGCAGATATTATTTTCTGCATTCGTTCGACACCGCTGCCCGCCCGAGTTTCGCTCTGACGCGCAAAACTCCCGAAGTTATCCGAAGACTCTTTTCGCGTTCAGCGAAAAGCGGGTCGGCGAGGGCGAAGAGCCCCCGCCGCCGCGGAAGCGGCGGCGCAAGCGAAGGCACAAAGAGAACTCGGAACGGGCGCTTTTCCCTTCTTGTCCGCTTCTTCTCCGTATGGTATAATTGTTTCAAACGACCTGTTTTTCGGAGGAGCTTATGGAATTTTTCGACACGTCCCGCCTTTTCTCGGACGAGATCACGCTTTCCCTCGAAAAGACCAAAGAGGCGGACCCCGCGAGGAAAAGAGTCCCCGCGTACCTCTTTGCGATCCTCGACCGCGGCGGCGACAGGGTCGGATCCTGCGACCTGAAGATCGGTTATTCCGATCCTCTTTATTACAGCGGTCATATCGGATACGAAATCGACGAGGAGCATCGCGGCAATCATTACGCGGCCAAGGCGTGCAGGCTGCTCTTCGGTCTGGCGAAAAAGCACGGTATGAAGTATCTGTATATAACGTGCGCCCCCGAAAATCTCCCGTCGAGAAAGACGTGCGAATATCTCGGCGGCGAGCTCGTCGAGATCGCTGAGCTCCCGGAGGACCACGAGCTCCGCGTCGAGCGGGGACACACGCGCGAATGTATTTTCAGATTCGATCTTGAACGACCCGGAGGAGCCGAAAAATGAGACTTTTCATCGCTCTGCCCTTTGAGGGAGCCGCCGCCGAGGCGCTCTCCCGGACGCAGGACGCCCTGCGCCGCGCCGGCGTCAAGGGCAACTATACGAAAAAAGAGAATTTTCACGTGACGCTCGCGTTCATCGGCGAATATCCCGACCCCGACCGCGTTCTCGACGTGATGAGCGGGGTCCCGTTCTCTCCCGTGACGCTCCGCCTCGACGGACTCGGCGCGTTCGACGGCGTATGGTGGGCGGGCGTCGGCGTCCCCGAGACGCTTTCGGCGTACGTGCGCCGCCTGCGCCGCGCGCTCGCCGACGCGGGGATACCGACCGACAAAAAGAAGTTCAACCCGCACGTCACCCTGATCCGACGCCCCGACCGCGCGGCGATACCGCCGGTCCCGCCGCCGTCCGCGGCGGAAGAGTTCTCCGGCGTCTCGCTGTTCCGCTCCGACCGCGGCCGCGACGGGATGATCTACACGGAGATCGGTTACGTCAAATGAGAGGATAAGGATCCGCCCGGGGCGCATTCCGGCTTGTTTTCGCGCCGGATCGCGCCGGTTTCACAAAAAGCGTGATTTTAATCACGCTATTTTATAAAATTATGTGATCGCAATCACACAAATTTATAAAAATATGTGATTCCGGATTGACATACCGCGCCGGGAAGGATATAATAAATCGAAAGAACGAGAAAGGCGGTGACGCTGTGAAACGGTACGCGATCGACGACCTCTTTGCGTGGAAGGAGTCAAAAAGAAGAAAACCGCTCGTGCTTCTCGGGGCGAGACAGGTCGGCAAAACGTGGCTCCTCGAACAATTCGGGCAGACGTTCCCCGACGGATACGTAAAGATCGATTTCGACAGACAGCCGGAGTATAAACAGTTGTTCCGGTCGACGAAAGAGCCGAAAAGGATAATCGAAAACCTCTCTATCGCCGCCGGGCGGCCGATCACGAGAGACACGCTCCTCATTTTCGACGAGATCGGAGAATGCGGCGAGGCGCTCAATTCACTCAAATATTTTTGCGAAGACGCGCCGGAATATCATATCGCGGGCGCGGGGTCTCTGCTGGGGTTGATGCTCACGGACGGATTTCCGGTGGGGAAGGTCGATTTTCTGCGCCTCGGTCCGATGACTTTCGAGGAGTTTCTCGAGGCGAACGGAGACGCGAACCTCGTCGCGTATCTGAAAAGCGTCGACGATATCGGTCCCGTTCCCGACCTTTTCGCGTTCCCGCTGATCGAAAAGTTAAAAACGTATTTTCTCGTCGGCGGGATGCCCGAGCCTGTCCTCGTCTGGACGACGGAAAAGGATATAAAGGAAGTCAATCGCGTTCAGGGCGCGATCCTCGAGGCGTACGAAAACGATTTTGCAAAGCACGCGCCGACCGTCGACGTGCCGAAGATCCGACTGATATGGAATTCGCTTCCCTCGCAGCTCGCGCGGGAGAACAAAAAATTCCTGTACAGCGCGGTGAAAAAGGGCGCGAGAGCGCGGGAATACGAGAACGCCCTCAACTGGCTGAAAAACGCCGATCTATTAAAAAAAATATCCCGGATAACAAAGCCGGGAGTTCCGCTTTCCGCGTACGAGGACCTCGAGGCGTTCAAGATCTTTATGCTCGACGTCGGGCTTCTGCGCAGACACGCCCGCCTGCCCGTCGCCGCGTTCACGGAGGGGAACAGGCTGTTTGAGGAATTCAAAGGAGCGCTCGCGGAAAACTACGCCGCGCAGGCGCTTTCGGTCGATCCGGACGCGAATCTTTACTACTGGTCGAAAACGCCGTACGAGATCGACTTCGTTCTTCAGACGGAGGACGGGATCTTCCCGGTCGAGGTCAAATCGGGAGAAAACGTCAGGTCCGCGAGCGTGAAAAACTATCTCTCCTATTACGCCGAGGAAACCGATCTGTGCGTCCGTCTGTCCTTGAAAAACCTGTCTCTCGACGGCAAGATACTGAACGTCCCGCTGTACCTTGCCGACGAGGTCGGGAGACTGATTCGTATCGCGCGGGGACGGTCGTGAACGCGGCGACCCCGCGCCCCGGCGAAAACACCCCGGGCGGTCCTTAACGAACCGCCCGGGGTGCTGTTTTTTAGAGTTTTCAGTCTTTTTTGAGGATCTCTCCGACGCCCGCGGCGAGACCCGCGATCCCCTGGATCTCCGAGGGGATGATGATCTTCGTCGCCTCGCCGTCCGCCGCCTTCGCGAACGCCTCGAGCGCCTTGATCTTGAGAACGCCCTCGCCCGGGTCCGCCTCGTTCAGCAGCTTGATGGAGTCCGCGAGCGCGGTCTGGACCTTCATGATCGCCTCCGCCTCGCCCTCCGCCTCGCGGATCTTCGCTTCCTTCACCGCTTCCGCGTTGAGGATCGCCGCCTGCTTGTCGGCCTCCGCCTGGAGGATCTGCGACTCCTTGCGGCCCTCGGCGACGAGGATCTGACTCCTCTTTTCGCCCTCGGCGCGCAGGATCGATTCGCGGCGCTCGCGCTCCGCCTTCATCTGCTTCTCCATCGCGTCCTGGATCTCGCGCGGCGGGATGATGTTCTTCAGCTCGACGCGGTTGACCTTGATGCCCCACGGGTCGGTCGCCTCGTCGAGGATTATGCGTATCTTTGAGTTGATGACGTCGCGGGACGTCAGCGTGTTGTCGAGCTCGAGCTCGCCGATGATGTTCCTGAGGGTCGTCGCCGTCAGGTTCTCGATCGCCTGCATCGGGCGGTCGACGCCGTACGTGAAGAGCTTCGGGTCGGTTATCTGGAAGAAAACGACGGTGTCGATCTGGATCGTGACGTTATCCTTCGTGATAACGGGCTGCGGCGGAAAGTCGGCGACCTGTTCCTTGCGCGACACGATCTTTGACACGCGGTAGATGAAGGGGACCTTTACGTGAAGGCCCGTCTCCCACGTGGTGTGGTAGGCGCCGAGGCGTTCGATGACGTACGATTTCGCCTGAGGCACGATCTTGATATTGCTGATGATAATTATAATGACGAGAGCGACTATCCCCGCGATGATGTAGAATACAGGTTCCATTTTTATTCCTCCTTTTCGGCCATACGCCCGTCTTCGGGCGATTTTTCAGTGACGATGAGCTTGACGCCCTCGATCCGGTCGACCGTGACTTCCCGCCCCTCGGGGATCTTTGAGCCGTCCGACGAACGGGCGCTCCATATCTGTCCCCCGAGCTTGACGAGGCCGACCCCCTCGGTGTTGTCGATCGGCCGGGTAACGACGGCGGTCCCGCCTATCGCCGCGTCCGCGTTCGTCCGGATCGTCTTCGAGTTGAACCGTCGCTTGACGATCGGCCGCGTCAGTATGAGCAGAAGCGCGCTGACGGCGACGAAAACGACGATCTCGATCCAGACGTCGACGCCGAACAGAGAGACGACGAGCGCGACGAGCGCGCCTCCCGCAAACCAGATGGAGACGAGCTGCGGCGTCACCCCCTCGATAACGGCGAAAAGAACGACCAGAGCGAGCCAGAAAAGCGATACTCTGATATCCACGGGAAACCACCTCCTTTTCCGCGATATATTATAGAATATCCGGGAAGGAAAGTCAATATACGGCTTCGCGCGGGGGGCGGCTTCGCGCGGGGAGCGGGGAAATGAAATCCGCCGCCTTCCGGAAGGGAAGGCGGCGGGAGCTTTTGTTAAACGCCGCTGATGATGACGGCGGCGCCGCGCGGGAGCGGGCCGTCTCCGTCGCCTCCGCGGACGACCGTCACCTTCTCCGGCTCGGCGTTGACGGATCGCCGCACGTCCCAGAGGGACGACTGCCCGTCGGGGAAGAAGATCCTGACGCGGGAGGGCGAGCGCTCGACGGGCACGTCGCGCAGGAGGCGCACCGTTCCCGCCGTTTTTATTTTCTCCGACGACGTGACCGCCGCCGAGACGGAGATCTCGGCGTTCACGTTCAGCCGGTCGCCGTCGAGGCGCGCCTCGGCGGAGATCACGTTCATTTCGTACCGGATCGCCGGCTCGCTCCCCGCGGGCGGCGCCGATCTGAGAGGCGCCTCGAACCTGACGGGGAAGCTGACGTCGCACGGCTCCGTCTTTCCCTCCGACGCGATCGCCGCCGTCACCGTGCACTGCGCGGAGATAACGAGTCTGCCGTCGCCCGACGCCTCGGCGGAGCCCCCGCCGACCCGTCCCGAGGCGAACAGGACCCTTTTGCCGTCGCCCGACGGCGCTCTTCCCGTCCCCGTCGCCGTAAACGTGCCCGCGACGCCGCCGAGGAAGCGGATCGGCTCCGCCTCGGAGGGGACGGTCTCGCTCCCGCAAGCGGTCGAGTACGCGTCGACGGCGGTTTTTTCCTCCGTCGTGCTCCAGAGCTCGCCGTCGATCTCGTGCTCCGCGGTGCAGACGAAAACGCCGCCTCCCGCCTCGCTCACGCTGACGGAGGCGCACGACGCGAACGCCGCGCCGTCTTCTCCGTCCGCGCCCGAGCCGAGCCGCTCCTCGAACGGCGTCTTCGCCGACAGCGTCGCGATCTCGCCGTCAGCCGTCCTCGCGAGGCAGGAGACGACCGTCTCGCCGCGGACGACGAGCGATCCGTGCTCCGCCGAGACTCCGGTGACGTACGAGACGCCGGAGCAGTTCAGTATCTTCGGCTCCGCCGCGCCGTCGCCCGCGCCGCCGGGTACGGAGATCTCCCCCGTCGTCTCGCCGGACGCGCGAAGGAAGCGGACGGACGACGAGGAGACGGGGACCCGCCTGTACTCGACCGCCATCAGCTCCGCGGGCGTCGGATCGCCGCCGTCGCCCCCCTCGGCGGAGACGGCGGGGTCGGACGGACGTTTTCCCGTCGAGAAGACCGCCGTCGAGAGCTTTGCGGAGAACGACAGCTTTCTCGGCGCGACGGCGCGGCAGACCGGCGCCTCAACGTCCGTCCTGACGAAAAAGTCCGAGACGTTTTTGCCGTCCGTGCCGCCCGGGATCGGTATTTTTTTCGAAAAATCGCAGTTCACGGGATATGAACAGATCGTCCCGTCGTCGCCCGCGTACGTCACCGAGCAGGCGAGGAGGCCGGACGCCTCTATCGCGCCCGGCTCGAGATATCTGTCCTCGTCGAGCGCCGCCGCCGAGAACGAAACGATCCTTCCGACGGGCGGCAGATAGTCGGGAAGGGCGACCTCCCCGGTCGCGTCGTGCGGGGAACGGACGCGGACTCCCGTCACGCTGATCCCCGGCTGTCCGGCGTTTTCGTATTCTTTAGCAAGTATGTCCATTTCGTACCTCTTTTCTCCGTCGGCGTCCGCCGAAGCGGTCGTATTCAGAAGAATAATATTCAAATTGATGAAAGAGTATGCGAAAAAGGAAAACAGAACTTGAAAGAGCCCCGCTTTTGTGATAGAATATTATCGGAAACGAAAAAATTCGCCGCGCAGGGCCGCGGCGTGAGAAAACGGAGGCGTAAAATGGGGTTCAAAGGCAATCAGTACAAGTGGAAGGATCGCAAAAGACACCTTGGAATGCCTCTCAGCTTCACCCGGTACGCTCTTTCCGAGGACAGGCTGTTCCTCGAGGTGGGCTTTTTCAATATAAAGGACGAGGAGATCGTTCTTTACCGGGTGCGCGACATAAGCCTGAAGAGGACGCTCTGGCAGAGGATCTTCGGCGTCGGGACGGTAACGGTCGTTTCGTCTGACAAATCCGCGCCGAAGCTCGAACTGAAGAACATCAAGAAGCCGAAGGACGTCAAGGAGATGATCCATCAGTACGTCGAGGAGATGAAGATCAACCGCAGGATCAGGATCGGCGAGTATTCCAGCGTGAGCATGGACAACGACGACGATCTCGACGACGACGGAATGATCTGAAAACGGAGACCGCGCCCCCGCGTCCTCCCGGAAACGGAGGAGCGGGGGCGGCTTTGAACGAGGGGGACGCCGATGGCGAGGGAAAAGGGCGAAAAACGTTTCGTTGAGTATATGAGCGACGCGGAGATCCGCGCGGCGGCGAAGGAGCCGTCCGGGGGTTATTTTCTTTTCGGCGAAGAGGACTATCTGAAAAGGCACTACGCCGGATCGATCCGCCGCGCCGCCCTCGCCGATTCGTCTCTTCCGGAGATGAACGAGGCGATCTTCGACGAGGACAGCTATACCCCCTCCGCGCTGTGGGAGGCGATAGCGGCGCCTCCGCTCATGGGCTCGCATCGGTTCGTCGCGTTCCGGGTCGCCGATCTTTCGGTTTACAAGGACGCGCAGATCGAGGAGCTCGCCGAAACGCTCGAAACGCTCCGGGATTATCCCGAGACCGTCTTCGTCCTTTACGCGGCGGCGGGCGGGTTCGACGCCGGCAAGCCGAACGCCCCGTCTGACGCGGCGGCCGCGCTTTCAAAGTCGCTTCGCCTCGCGTACGTGCCCCTTCAGAGCGAGGCGCGCCTCATAAGGTGGCTCGAACGGCACGTCCGCGACCACGGACTGACGGCGGAAGGGGGCGCTCTTCCCGAACTCATCCGCCTGTGCGGGCGCGAGATGCTCCGCCTCTCGTCCGAGGTCGAAAAGGCGTGCGTTCTGACGAAGGCGGAGGGAAAAGCGGCGCTCACCGCGGACATCGTGAGAAGGTCCGCGTCGCGGACGCCGGAGGAGAACGCGTTCCAGCTCGCGAACTCCATCCTCGCCGGGAACAGAGCGGCGGCGCTCGAATGTCTCGGCAGAGCCGTGAAGCGCGCGGAGCCTCCGCTGAAGCTCCTCGCGGCGGTAACGGGCGTGATATCCGATCTCTGCGCCGCGGCGCAGCTCTCGAAGGACGGCGCGACGCCCTCCGATATCGCGCGGAAGCTCAAAATGCACGAATACAAGGCCGGCCTTTACGCGAGGACGGCGCGCGGCGTTCCGATCGAACGGCTCGCCGCGGCGCTCTCCCTCTGCGTCGGGACGGAAAAGAAGCTCAAATCGTCCCCGACGGTCGGTTACGCCGACGTCGAGCGGCTCGTCTGCGAGACGGCGGGAGCGACGAGAAAAGGAGGCGGGGGATGGAGAGGATAGCCCTTCGCGTCCCCGTGCTCGTCGAGGGCAAATACGACAAGGCGGCGGTCTCGTCCGCCGTCGACGCCCCGATCGTCACGACGGACGGGTTCCGCGTTTTCCGCGACGCGGAGAAGCGGGCTCTTATCCGGCGGATCTCCGGCGGCGGGATCGTCGTCCTCTGCGACAGCGACGGCGCGGGCGGAGTCATCCGGTCGTACGTCAACGGGATCGTCGGCCGCGACCTCGTCTATCCCGTCTACGTCCCGCGTATCAAAGGAAAGGAAAAGAGAAAAAAAGAGCCCTCCAAAGAGGGGGTCCTCGGCGTCGAGGGCGTCGGGACCGACGTGATACGGGAGGCGTTCCGCGCGCTCGTTTCCCGGAACCCGCAGCTTCTCCGCGGCGGCGGGGCTTCGCCGCCGCGCGACCCGGTGACCAAAGCCGATTTTTACTCCGACGGATTGAGCGGGGCCCCCGACGCCTCGCAAAGGCGCGATCTGCTCGCGGAGCGGCTCGGTCTGCCCCCGGGGATGACGGCGGGAGCGCTCCTCGCCGCCGTCAACGTGATAACGGACAGGGACGGATATCGGGAAGCGGTGGAAAAAACGGAAAAAAATGGATAAAAAACGGCGTCGGAGAACGATTTGTACAAAATGTACAGAGGTAGAAAATTCGGCCCCAAAAATATACAATATGCACAAAAACAAAAAGGGTTTTTTGTGCGGAAAAGACGAAACAGAGCGGCGCTCCGGAAATCGGTCCGGAGCGCCTTTTCGGTCGTCTTGACAACTTTCTTCCGCGGTTATCAAAAAACGCCCGAAAACGGCTTAAAATAAGGGAAAAACGGGCATCGCGGAGAACCGTGTCGGAGCGGTCCCGAGAGAGTCGGCGGACGCCGTTTTCCGCGGTCCGGCGCCGCCCGCCGCGGCCGCCGCGGATAAAAAGACGCGCGAAAAAAGGCGCGCGGAGAGCGCCCGGACGCCCCGGGACGGCTCTGCCGCAGGGGACGGCGAGGTCTTTTTGTGTTGACTTTTTGACGGGAATATGATAATATGTTGACATCTTCCCGGGGCGCGCCGCGAGATCGCGGACAGCGGACCCGGGAAACGCGCCGTTACGGCCCGCTTCGCGGGGAGGAAAACAGCCGGGGATCCGGCGTTTTATTATTCTCCGCGCGCGCGTGTGCGCGTATGCGGGAGCGGCGCTCCGCTCCCTTCTCCGCGCGGCGGAGAGAGGGAGAAGCAAACACAAAAACAGCCGGCGATGCCGGCAGAACGGAGAGTGTCATGACAAGATCAAAGGGACGCGGGATATTGTCAATCTTCCTGGCCGCGGTCACGGCGATCGGCGTTCTCACCCTTCCCTCGCACGCCGACACGGAGAAATCCGCGGCGCAGCAGGAACAGGAGCGGGTGAGCCAGTCGATCCTTGACGTTATCAGGGCGATATCCTACGACGACTACGACGAGCTGCACTCCGACGCGCCCCGCGCGACGAAAGAGGTCTCGGTTTACGCCGCGGACGCTTACGACGCGGAGACGACGACGTCGGAGGTCGCCGCGGAGGAACACGACGGCGTGCGCGCCCTGAAAACGGGAAGCACCGGCAAGGTCACGCTGAAGATCAACGTTCCCGAAACGGCAAGGTACGTGATGAAGATAGAGTACTGCACCGTGTCGGACAGTATCAACGCGGTGGAGAGGATCCTCTACATAAACGACAAGGTCCCCTTCTCGGAGGCTCGTCTGCTTCAGATGAAGAAGCTGTGGCGATACGAGCTCGTCGAGCAGGAGGACGGGACGATGCGCTTCCCCGTCGACGGATCGGGGAACGAACTCCGTCCGACGGTCAAGCCCGAGCACGCCTGGCAGGAATACGTCGTCTCCGACAGAGACGGCCTTCACAACGAGCCGCTCGAATTCTACTTTGAGGCGGGCGAAAACGTGCTGACTTTCCAGGCGGAGCGCGAGGAAGCGTATTTCGGAAAGATCACGCTCTGTCCCAAGGAGGACAAAAGAACGTACGAGGATCTGAAGGCGGAGTACGCGAGCCGCGGATACGGACCCGGCTCCGACGTCATCAAATTTCAGGCGGAGACGCCGTCCGCGGTGTCCGACGGGACGTATTTCCCGAACAACAACAGGACGTCGGCGATCTCCGAGCCCCAGCATCCGACGAAGTACCTCCTGAACGGCATCGGCGACGGCTCGTCCGGTTACGCCAATGGTCAGTGGACCGAATACACGTTCAACGTCGAGACGCCCGGCCTTTACACGGTCGTGTTCAGATACAAGCAGTCGTTCTCGTCCGGCGTCTTCGTGTCGAGAAAGATACTGATCGACGGCGAGTCCCCCTGCGTCGAGTCGGAGAGGGTCAGATTCTACTCCGGCAACGACTGGAGGGTCGAGGAGACGAAATACGGCGACGAGACGCTTGAATTCTACCTCGACCGCGGCGAACACACGCTCCGCGTCGAGACGACGCTCGGCGACATGGCGGACATCATCCGCAGGGTGGCGTCCGTTCAGAAGAACGCCAACGCCGACTATCTGCAGATCCTCCGTCTGACGGGCGCGAACCCCGACGAGTACCGCGATTACGGATTCAAGAGGGTCATGCCCGAGACGGTCAAGGACCTCCTCGCGGAGTCGAAGATCCTCAACCAGTGCATAACCGAGCTGAGAGAATTCAGCAAGAGCCGGAGCGAAATGACGGCTATGCTCGAACAAGCGGCGAACCTGCTCGAGAAGATGGGATCGGACGAGGACGAGATCGCGAAGAACCTCGCCGACCTCAAGACGCAGCTCGGTACGGTCGGAAGCTGGGTCATCACCGCGAAGGACCAGCCCCTGCAGTTTGACTATATCGTCGTTCAGCCTGCGGGATCGTCCCTTCCCCGGGCGAACGCGAACTTCTTCCAGTCGATGGGTTACGAGTTCGGTCAGTTCTTCGGTTCCTTCTTCACCGACTACGGCGCGATGGGAGTCTCGGATCTCTCCGACGTGGCGACCTCGAGCCTTGAAGCGTGGACCGCGAGCGGCCGCGACCAGGCGCAGATAATAAGAACGCAGATAAACAACAAATTCGCTCCTCAGACGGGAACGGCGGTCAACCTGAAGCTCGTCGCTTCCGACGCGCTCCTTCCGGCGATCCTCGCGGGGATCGGCCCCGACGTAGCCCTCGAGGGCATGGCGGGCACGACGACTACCGGCGCGTCCGGGGACATCATGGACTACGCGCTCCGCGGAGCGCTCGTCCCGATCTACGGACCGAAGGCGGAGAACGGCGGCTTCGCCGACTTCCCGGAGATCAAGAAGAGATTCAGCCCGAGCGCGTTCATCAACCTCGACCTTTACGGCACGATCTACGGACTGCCGGCGTCGCAGGAGTGGGCGATGCTCTTCTGCCGCACCGACGTCCTCGCGGCGCTCGAGCTCGAGATCCCGGAGACGTGGGACGACCTGTTCGCCATGATCCCGGTGCTCCAGTTCAACAATATGCTCATCGGTATCGCTCCCGACCTCGACCTGCTCGCGACGTTCACGTATCAGCGCGGCTCGACGATCTGGGCTGACGACGGCATGAGAGTCAACTTCGACAGCAACGCGTGCCTCGAATCGTTCGACGAGATATCGAGTCTTTACACGCAGTACGGTCTGCCGATCGCATACAGCTTCGCGAACCGTTTCAGAACGGGCGAGATCCCGGTCGGCATCGGCGGATACGCGGCGACGTACAACTCGATCGTCATTTACGCGACGGAGCTTTCCGGTCTCTGGGACTTCGCTCCCGTTCCCGGAAGACGGCAGGCGGACGGCACGATAAACAGGACCGTCCAGTCGAGCAGCAACCCCGTCTCGATGCCGAAGGACTGCCGCGACAAGGAAAGAGCGTGGGAGTTCATGAAGTGGTACACCGACAAGGATTTCCAGTCCTCCTACGGCAACGAATTGGTAGCGTTGATGGGAGAGGCGGCGAAGTACGCGACGGCGAACCTCGAGGCGCTCAGCGAGATGTCGTGGACGCCGCACGAGTACGAACAGCTCATGATCCAGGCGCAGTCCCTCGACGGATATCAGTCCTACCCCGGGAAATACTTCCTGAAGAGATATTTCACATTCTCGATCCAGAACGTCTACAACGAGCTGACGGACCCGATTGAGACGCTCCTCGGATACGTTCCGACGATAAACAAGGAGATCACGAGAAAGAGAAACGAATTCGGACTCGAATCGCTCGAGGTCGGGCAGACGCTCGGGACGAAGCGCCTCGACGAGGCGAAGGCGCTCCTTGACGAGATCTCCGACGCCGACCGCGACAAATACGCGCCGCTCTTCAGCGCCTTCGAAAAGGCGTACGCGAAGAGAAACGCCGATATGATACGCTCGGCGGCGGAAGGCTTTGAAAAAGCCGATTCGGAGCTCTTCGCCGACGCGATCGTCAAGCTCAACGAGGCGGCGGCCGCCTTCGACACCTATGATTGATCGCGCCCGGTCAATACAGGAGAGGAGATAAGATATGGCTAAAGAAACAAAAGTCGTCTCCCGTAAAAACATGACCAAGAGAGCGTGGACGTGGCACCTGATGAAGCAGAACAAGATAGGGTACCTGATGGTCGCCCCCTATATGATCCTGTTCTTCCTCTTCACGTTCACCCCCGTCGTCCTCTCTCTCGTCATCGGTTTTACAGACTTCAATATGCTTCAGTTCCCGAATTTCGTCGGGATGTCGAACTACGTGACGATGTTCCTCGACGACGAGCTCTTCATCACGGCGCTCAAATGGACGCTGTTCTTCGCTCTCGTCACCGGACCCGCCTCGTATCTGTTATCCTTTATAGTGGCGTGGTTCATCAACGACCTCGACCCGCGTATCCGCGCGATCGTCACCGTCGTCTTCTACGCTCCGTCCCTCGGCGGCAACGCCTACCTGATCTGGGAGACGCTGTTCTCCGGAGACTCTTACGGTTGGGTCAACGGCTGGCTGATAAAGCTGGGGGTCCTGAGCACCCCGATCCAGTTCTTCCAGAACAAGAGTTACATCTTACCGCTCGTTATCATCGTCGCCCTGTGGCAGTCGCTCGGAATTTCGTTCCTCGCGTTCATCGCGGGTCTTCAGGGCATCGACAGGAGCCAGTATGAGGCGGCGGCGATCGACGGAGTCAAGAACAGATGGCAGGAGGCGTGGTACGTCACCTTGCCCAATATGAAATCGCAGCTTATGTTCGGCGCGGTCATGGCGATCACCGGCGCGTTCGGCTTCGGCGGCATCGTCACCGCTCTCTGCGGCAACCCGCCCGTCGACTACGTCGGATATACGCTCGCCCACCATATAACCGAATACGGTACGGTCAGGTGGGAGGTCGGTTACTCCTCGGCGCTGACGTTCGTTATGTTCCTTATAATGATCGGCGCCAACCTGCTCGTCACAAAAATCATTTCGAAGGTGGGTCAGTCGGCATGAGTACGAAAGTAAAAAAGATGCGAACAAGACGGCACACCGTCGTTCTGAACCGTTCCCGCGGGGGCGACGCGGGGATCACGGTCGTCCTCTTCATCCTCGGCTTCGTTATGGTAGTACCGCTCTTCTACGCGATACTCCAGTCGTTCAAGCCGCTTGACGAATACTTCGTCTTTCCCCCGAGATTTTTCGTCAGTCATCCCACGATCGGGAACTACAAGGATCTGTTCTATCTGATGAGCACCTCGTGGGTGCCGTTCTCAAGGTACATATTCAACACGGTGTTCATCTCCGTCGCCGGCACCTTCGGTCACCTCGTCTGCGCGTCGCTCGCGGCGTACGTAATGTCGAAGATGGAGATGCCCGGCAAGAAGGTCATGTTCCAGATGGTCCAGAAATCCCTTATGTTCAACGCGGGCGTCATGGGAACGATGACGTTCGTCATCCTGAGATACCTCGGATGGGTCGACACCTACTGGGCGGTGATAATCCCCGCCTTCCAGCAATCCCTCGGGCTTTACCTCATGAAGCAGTTCATGGACTCCAACGTCACGACCGAGATCCTCGAGTCGGCGCGTCTTGACGGCGCGAAGGAGTTCAGGATCTTCTGGTCCATCGCGATGCCGATGGTCAAGCCCGCGTGGCTGACGCTCATCATCTACTGCTTCAAGGATCTGTGGAATCAGGGCGCTCAGGCGTCTATCTACTCCGAACAGCTCAAGTCCCTGAACACCGGTCTTTCGCAGATCGCCGCCGGCGGTATCGCCCGTACCGGCGTCTCCGCGGCGTCGACCGTCGTTATGATGATCGTCCCGATCATCGTATTCGTCATTATGCAGTCGAACGTCATCGAGACGATGGGCTCGAGCGGCATGAAGGATTAAGGAGGTTCGGAATGAAAATACTGTCGAGAATTCTCCTTGCGGCGCTCGTCGCCGCGATGCTCCTTCCGGTCGCCGTCGGAGCCGCTCCGTACACGACGTACACGTACACGAGCGACGGCACGATCCTGACCTCGCCCGATGCGTACGTCCCCGACAAGGTCGTCACCTCGGATTTCATCGGACTCGGCGACAAGCCGTTCGACGATCCCCGAGACATCTTCGTCGGCCCGGACGAGAAGGTCTATCTCGTCGACGCCGGGAACGCGCGCGTCATCGTAATGGACCGCTACTACAGACTCGATTTCATCATCGACACGTTCGTCAACGAGTACGGCGTCCCGGATACGTTCTCCGGCCCGTCCGGCGTGTTCGTGACGGACGATCGGATCTACGTCTGCGACACGGACAACAACCGTATCGTCATGTTCGATACGGAAGGAAACTACATTAAAATAATTGATAAGCCCCAGTCGACGATCTTCGAGGAGGGTTCCATCTACAAGCCGATCGCGTGCGCGGTCGACGCGTTCGGAAGGATCTTCGTAATATCCTCGACGACGTATCAGGGCGTCATCGTGATGGATGAAAACTCGGTCTTCTCCGGCTTCATCGGAGCGCAGAAGGACACGGTCTCCCTCATTCAGGCGATCATGAGAAGATTCCAGACCGAGGAGCAGAGAGCGCAGAGCGCGGAGATCACCTCCAAGGAGCTCAACAACATCACGATCGACAGCGAGGGCTTCCTCTACGTCACCACCTCGTCCATCGACCCGGCGATGCAGCAGTCCGAGATCAAGTCGAAGTCGAAGAAGAATGACTACGCGCCGGTCAAGAAGCTGAACTCGTCCGGCGAGGACGTCATGAGACGAAACGGCATCTATCCGCCGTCCGGCGAGGTCAGCGTCTCCGAGGCCTCAACGGCGGAGATCAAGGGCGCGTCCGTCATCGTCGACGTCGCGGTCGGACCCGAGCGAACGTGGTCGATCATCGACCAGAAGAGATCGAAGGTCTTCACGTACGACGACAACGGCAACCTCCTGTTCGCGTTCGGCGACCTCGGGGATCAGGTCGGAAACATCTCGCAGGTCAACGGGATCGCGTATCAGGGATCGAAAATGCTCCTGCTCGACAAGACGAACGACAACATCGTCGTCTACAGAAGGACGGAGTACGGCGATCTTCTGATCCGCGCCCTCAAGAACGATAACGACAGGAAATACAACGAGGCGATCAACGACTGGACCGAGATCATAAAGCGCAACAACAACTACGAGGTCGCTTACGTCCAGATCGGTAAGGCGCTGTACAGAGACGGCAAGTACGAGGAGTCGATGGAAAAGTACGAGTCCATCGGCGAGAAGACGAACTGGTCGAAGTCCTACGCCGAGATCAGAAAGCAGTGGGCCAACCAGTATTTCTGGATCCTCCCGATCATCATCGTCGCCGCCGCGATCCTCATCGCGAAGTTCTTCGCGTACGCCGCGAAGGTCAACAAGAGGGCGGCGCTCAAGATCGGCCGAAAGAGCCTGAGGGAGGAGCTGCTGTACGCCTTCCACGTTATCTTCCACCCGTTCGACGGCTTCTGGGATCTGAAGCACGAAAAACGGGGGTCGGTCAAGTCGGCGACGGTCATCCTGCTTATAACGGTGCTCGCGTTCTTCTACCGCTCGGTCGGTACGGGGTACGTCGGGAGATCGGGCGACGCGTCGACGCTCAGCGTGCTCGGAACGATAGCGGCGGTCATTATGCCGCTCGGCCTCTTCGCGGTCGCGAACTGGTGCTTCACCACGCTGTTTGAAGGCGAAGGAAGTCTCAAGGACATCTACGTGGCGAGCTGCTATTCGCTCACCCCGCTTCCGTTCTTCGTAGTGCTCGGAACGATCTTCTCGAACTTCGTCGTCGAAAACGAGCTCGGGATCGTCAACCTCTTATACACGGTCGCGCTGTTCTGGATGGGACTCCTCCTGTTCTTCGGCATGATGATAACGCACGACTACTCGATATTCAAAAACATACTGACGACCATAGCGACGATCATCGGGATAATGTTCCTGATGTTCCTCGGGATCCTGTTCCTGACGCTTATGGCTCAGATAATCAAGTTCGTTTCCAATATTTCGGTCGAACTTGCATTCCGAATGTAAGGAAGGAGAGTGAACGAAATGAAACTTATCAGAATACTCGCCGCTCTCCTTGCCGCCCTCTTTATCGTGACGGCGTTCCCGCTCACCGCGCTCGCGGACGGGGATGACGACGTGACCGTTAACGACCCGGACGAAGAAAACGAGGAGGAAAACGAGGAGGAAAACGAGGACACGACGGAAGAAGGCGGAGAGATAGACTACATGAATCACGCCTACCCGTCAAGGGCGTCGAAGCTCGAGGACATGATCGCCGTCCGCGAACAGGACGGCTACCGCCTCTGGTTCGAAGAGAAGACCGGTGAGGTCGCGATCGAGCAGCTTTCGACGGGCGAGGTGCTGTTCACCAACCCCTACGACATTTCCGCAAAGGGATCGAAGGTCACCTCCGAGGTCAAAAAGCACCTTCTCTCTCAGATCAAGCTGACGTACCTCGACAATGAAAAAGAGGAGACGATGTACTCCTACGAGGAGGCGGCGCTGAGAGATCAGATCCACCTCAAGAACATCAAGAACGGTATCCGCGTCGAGTACGTGCTCGGCGAGGACGCCGTGCAGAGACTCGTTCCGCGTATGATAAACGTGGAGAGATTCGAGAAGTTCATCGCGGGACCGCTTCAGGAAGCGGTCGACGAGAACGTTCCGGGCGCCCTGTTCGCGCAGACGAAGATCATGGGCTTCTTCTCCGAGAAGAACCTCGCGAAGGCGACCACCGACAAGGCGGTCAGAGACATGATCGCGGCGTTCCCGATCGTCAGACAGATGGCGGTCTGGGTGTGCGACACGAGCGTTCCGCCCGCCCGACTCAAGGAGCTCGAGGGTTATATCAAGCAGTTCTGCCCGAAATACACCTACGAGGAGCTTGAGTCCGACAACGAGCAGACCGGTTACGTCAACACCGACGCGGCGCCGCCGAGATTCACGATGGCGCTCGAATACACGATCACCGAGGACGGCGTTCAGGTCCGCCTTCCCGCGAACGGTATCTCCTTCGACGAGGAAGCGTACCCGCTGAAGACGATCAGCATCCTGCCCTATATGGGAGCCGGAAGCAGCAAGTACAGCGGCTACACCTTCATCCCCGACGGTTCCGGCGCGATCATAAGGTATGAGGACATCAAGGACACTATCTACGCCGTCAGCGGTCAGATGTACGGTCCCGACTACGCCTACCACGAGATCGAGTCGGGCAATCAGCAGACGATGAGGATGCCCGTCTTCGGAGCGGTGACGAAGTACTCCGATCCGCAGGCGGAGCTCGACGAGAACACCCCGGCTTACGAGGACTCCGGCTTTATCGCGATAATCACCGAGGGCGACTCGATGGCGACGGTGACGAGCGAGCACGGCGGGACCCTCTACCACTACAACCACGTTTACGCCACGTTCACGCCGCGTCCGAGCGACACGTACAACCTCGCCGATTCGATCACCGTTTCGGGAAGCTCGACGTGGACCGTCACGTCGGAACGCCGCTACACCGGAAGCTACACGATCAAGTACGTGATGCTCACGGGCGACGGGGACGGCAAGGGCTACGAGCCGTCCTACGTCGGAATGGCGAAGGCGTACCGCGATCACCTCTATGAAAACGGCACGCTCGAGACGCTCAAGGCGGACGAAGACATCCCGCTCTTCATCGAATCGTTCGGATCGATCAAGACGACGACGAGGATCCTCTCGATCCCCGTTCAGGTCGACGCTCCTCTCACCAAGTTCGACGACGTCGAGACGATGGCGGAGGGATTCGCCGAGGCGGGCGTCGGGAACCTGAACTTCAAGCTGAGAGGATTTGCGAACGGCGGTCTCGTTTCGACGATGCCGTATAAGCTGAAGTGGGTCGGAGCTCTCGGAGGGAACAAGGGCTTCACCGACCTCGTTGGATACGCCGCGGAGAAGGGCGTCGGGCTCTATCCCGACTTCGATATCGCGTATCTCTACGTCAAGGACGCGTTCGACGGAGTCAATCTCAAGAAGAACGCCGTCAAGACGATCGACGACCGTTACACCTCGAAGAAGGAGTACGACCCGGCTTACCAGATGCTCATGACGGATTCCGAGATGAGCATGACCGCGATCTCTCCCGCTTCATTCGACTATTTCTACAGCAAGCTATCTTCAAATTATTCGGGATACGGCAACAAGGCGATCTCCCTGTCGACGCTCGGATCGGATCTTAACTCCGACTTCAACAAGAAGGATCCGTACCACCGCGAGGACAGCAAGGAGATCACCGCCGAGCTTCTCGCGCGCGCCGGAGAGGATTACGACTCGGTGATGGTCGCGGGCGGAAACGCCTTCACCTACCCGTACGCCGACATCATCACGGACGTTGCGCTCAGCTCCTCGAACTACATCTACGCTTCCGAAGCCGTTCCGTTCATGGGAATGGTCCTTCACGGATCGAAGGTGTTCATGGGCGAGCCCCTCAACATGGAAGGCGATATCAACGAGGCGCTTCTCCGCGCTATCGAAAACGGAGCGACGATCAACTTCACGCTCTCCTTCCAGAACACCGACAAGCTCAAGGACAGCACGTACTGGAGACGCTACTACTCCGTCGCTTATGAGATCTGGAAGGAAGACGTCGTCAAGTATTACGAGATCCTCAACGACGCGACGAAGGACGTTCAGAGCAAGCTGATTGTCGATCACGAATTCCTCGACGCGAAGAGGATCCCGGACGAGGACGAGGTCGAGGCGGACAAGAAAGCGCTCGAGAAGGCGCAGGAGGAAGCCGCCGAGGCGGCGAGGATCCTGGAAGAAAAGAACGCCAAGATCAGAAGAAGGTACGAACGCCTCGGAAAGACCCTGCCGGTCCTGCCCAATCCCAAGGACATCCCGGTCGTGACGGATGAGGCAAAGTACGATACGACCCGCGGGTCCGTCGTGAGAGTCGAATACGAGGGAGGCACGTCCTTCATTCTCAACTACAACTCGTTCGACATCACGGTGAACTACGACGGACAGGAAATCACGATCGGAGCCATGGGCTTCGAGAGGATAGGATAAGGAGGTGCGAAGAATGAATGCTGAGATCAATAAATCATTGAAAAACGCACCGGCAAAGAAGAAAAAGGTCGCCTCTCTCGACAAGAGAAAGGCGAGGAGCGGATGGCTCTTCATCCTGCCCTTCATAATCGGCTTCGTCTTTATCTATCTTCCTATTATATTCAACTCCATCAAGTTCAGCTTCAACCACGTCATAATCCAGACGAACGGCGGCTACAAGCTCGAATTCGTCGGATTCCAGAACTACTCGGACGCGTTCCTGGTCGACACGGGATTCCGTCCCGCGCTGACCGCCGGACTGAGCCAGCTCGTTCTCGACATTCCCGCGATCGTGCTGTTCTCGCTCTTCATCGCGATCATCCTGAACCAGAAGATCCTGGGGCGCGCCGCGTTCAGAGCGATCTTCTTCATCCCGGTCATTCTGACGACGGGCCTTATCAGCCAGATCGACACGAACAACCTGATGCTCCAGCATATGACCGAGGACAGCATCAACACGGGCGCCGCGTCGAACACGGGACAGGGGATCATATCGGCGCAGCAGCTTGAAGGGTTGTTCAGGAACATGGTCGTCGGCGGGGGATTCGTCGACACGGTCGTCAAGATCGTCAACAACATCTTCGACATCGTCAACCGGTGCGGAGTTCAGATGCTGATATTCCTCGCCGGTCTGCAGTCGATATCTCCCGCGATCTACGAATCCTGTCAGATCGACGGCGCGTCCGGATGGGAGACGTTCTGGAAGGTCACCTTCCCGATGATCTCACCGATCATACTCGTCAACGTGGTCTATACGATAATAGACGCATTCACGTCGGCGAGCAACAAGGTGATGCAGTATATCAGCTCGGTTTACGACAGTCCGAACAACGGCAGCGTTCTTTCCTCCGCGATGTCATGGACGTACTTCCTGATCGTCATTGTGATAATCGCGGCGGCGGCGGGCATCATAAGCTCCGTCGTGTTCTACCAGAGAAGAGACTGAGAGGAGGTGCGGTAAATGAATTCAGTTGAAACCCCGAAGGTCAAAAGGGAAACGAAAAACAAGATCCGCGTCGACTTCGAACGCACGCCTCTTCTCCAGCGTTTGAGAGCGAAATTCCTGAACTTCTACACGGTGAAAAAAGCGCTGTGGTATCTGTTCAGATTCCTGCTCCTGCTCGGCGTTTCGTACGTCATCCTGTTCCCGTTCTTCACAAAGATATCCGCGTCGTTCATGAGCTCCTCGGACTTCACCGACGTCACCGTCCTTCTGATACCCAAGCATCCGACGCTCGCCACGTATAAGGCGATCATAGCGGAAAACGGGTATTTCAAGGCGATGGGGAACACGTTCCTTCTGTCGTTCATCTGCGGAGTCCTTCAGACGTTCGTCTGCACGATGATCGGATACGGATTCGCGAAGTTCAAGTTCAAAGGGAGCAAGGCGCTCTTCCTCGCGGTCATCTTCACGATGGTCGTTCCGCACGCCACGCTCCGGTTCGCGATGTTCGTCAAGTTCAAGAGCTTCGACGTCCTGTGGATCGGCAAGCTGCTGAATACGATCGGGCTGACGCCGGACCCGGGCATCAATATGCTGAACACCAACTGGCCTCTGTGGATCCTCTCGGCGACGGGACTCGCCTACAAGAACGGTCTGTTCATCTTCCTGATGAGACAGTTCTTCAAGGGCATCCCCGACGAGCTGGAGGAATCCGCGTACCTCGACGGCTCCGGCGTTTTCAAGACGTTCATACTGATAATCCTGCCGCTGTCCGTCACGATGATGATAACGGTCTTCATGTTCTCCTTCTGCTGGCAGTGGACGGATACGTTCTACGCGAATCTGTTCTATACAAAGTCGGGGAACGCGCTCTTGCCCTCGATCATCAAGACGCCCGCGTCTCTCGCGGAGGAGGTCTCCAAGGCGGGCGGGACCCTGTACTCGTCCGCGATACAGAACACGTGCGGACTGCTCATTATCTTCCCGCTCATCATACTCTACCTCTTCGGTCAGAAGTATATCGTTCAGGGTATCGAGCGGTCCGGTATCACAGGCTAAAAGCTATTCCCGGAATCACGGCGGGCGCGAAAGCGCCCGCCGTTTTGGAGTAAAATATTATGGAAGAAAACAGAGCCGCGAAGGCGGCGCTCGGCAAATTCAGGCGGGAGCTGTGGGGACCGTTCATCACCGCGCTGAAGGAATATGAGCTGATCTCGGAGGGCGACCGGGTCGCCGTCTGTATGTCGGGCGGAAAGGACTCCGCCCTTCTCGCCGTCCTGATGCGGGAGGTCCGCCGGTACAGCGATTTCCCGTTCGACGTCGAATATATAACGATGGACCCCGGCTACGCCCCCGAAAACAGAAAAAAGCTCGAGGAAAACGCCGCCGCGCTCGGTATCCCGATCCGCATTTTTGAGACGAACGTGTTCCGCGTGGCGGGACGGCAGGAGCATTCGCCGTGCTATCTCTGCGCCCGGATGAGGCGGGGACACCTCTACAGCTTCGCGCGTGAGCTCGGCTGCAACAAGATCGCGCTCGGCCATCACATGACGGACGTGATCGTGACGACGCTGATGGGGATGCTGTGGGGATCGCAGATCTCCGGTATGCTGCCGCGGCTCAGAAGCACGAACTTCGAGGGGATGGAGCTCATACGTCCCCTTTTCCGGATCAGAGAGGCGGATATCATCCGCTGGGCGGAGTATTCGGGCCTCGATTTTCTCGGGTGCGCCTGCTCGATGACGAAGGAGGATTCGAGGTATTCGTCAAAGAGAAGGGCGACCGCCGAGCTGATCGCGTCGCTGAAACGGGAGAATCCGGACGTGGAGATCAACCTGTTCAACAGTCTGCGCAACGTGGAGCTCGACACGCTCGTCGGCTATAAGAGCGGGGGAGTGGAGCACTCCTTCCTCGAACGGCTGAAAAACGGAGAAATTAGCACTCCTGACGAATGAATGCGAGCGAAAACGGGAAAAAGCGAAAAATCGGTGAAATTATAGGATAATTGTTAATTAAATGTAAACCTTGATAAAACCCCTTGATTTTTCAGAACGTCAGGGCTAAAATAGTACCATACGGTTTGGCACTCATAACAAAAGAGTGCTAAAAATACAAATCAAAGTGCGGATCGCACATAAAAGGGAGGTCATAATAATGACTATCAAACCTTTGGCTGACAGAGTCGTCGTGAAGGCGACCGAAGCGGAAGAAGTAACGAAGACCGGTATCGTTCTGCCGGGCAAGGCGCAGGAAAAGCCCCAGATCGCCGAAGTCGTGGCGGTCGGACCGGGCGGTACGGTAGACGGCAAAGAGGTCGTGATGACCGTTAAGGTCGGCGACCGCGTTATCACGAGCAAGTATGCCGGGACCGACGTGAAATGCGACGGTGAGGAATACTCGATCGTCAGACAGAGCGATATACTCGCCATCGTTGAGTAAGACGGCGGGAACGAAAGGAGACTGATATATCATGGCAAAGGATCTGTATTACGGAGCGGAAGCGAGAAACGCTCTTATCGCGGGCGTCGACAAGCTCGCAAACACCGTTAAAATCACTCTCGGCCCGAAGGGCAGAAACGTCGTTCTCGACAAAAAGTACGGCAGCCCGCTGATCACCAACGACGGCGTAACGATCGCCAAGGAGATCGAGCTTGAGGACGCCGCCGAGAACATGGGCGCTCAGCTTCTCAAGGAAGTCGCGACGAAGACGAACGACGCGGCGGGCGACGGCACCACCACCGCCACGCTCCTCGCTCAGACGTTCGTTCACGAGGGTATGAAGAACGTGACCGCGGGCGCCAACCCGATGGTTGTCCGCAAGGGCATCGGCAAGGCGGTCGAGCGCGCGGTCGCTTCTCTCGCCGCCATCTCCAAGCCGGTGAGCGGCTCCGAGGATATCGCGAGAGTCGGTACGATCTCCGCGAGCGACGAGGTGATCGGTCAGCTGATCGCCGACGCTATGGAGAAGGTCACGAACGACGGCGTCATTACCGTCGAGGAATCCAAGTCGGCCGAGACTTACAGCGAGGTCGTCGAAGGTATGCAGTTCGACAGAGGTTATCTGTCCCCCTACATGGCGACCGATATGGATAAGATGGAAGCGGTCCTCGACGATCCCTACATCCTTATCACCGACAAGAAGATCAGCAACGTTCAGGAGATCCTCCCGCTTCTCGAGCAGATCGTTCAGGCGGGCAAGAAGCTCCTCATCATCGCCGAGGACGTCGAGGGCGAGGCGCTCACGACGCTCGTTCTGAACAAGCTCCGCGGCACGTTCATCTGCGTCGCCGTCAAAGCTCCGGGCTTCGGCGACAGAAGAAAAGAAATGCTCCGCGATATCGCGGTCCTGACCGGCGGTCAGGTCATCTGCGACGAGCTCGGACTCGAGCTCAAGGAAACCACGATCGACCAGCTCGGCAGAGCAAGACAGATCAAGGTTGACAAGGACAACACGATCATCGTCGACGGCGCCGGCAAGTCCGAGGACATCAAGGCGCGCATCGGTCAGATCAGAACGGCGATCGAAAACACGACTTCCGATTTCGACCGCGAGAAGCTCCAGGAAAGACTCGCCAAGCTGTCCGGCGGCGTCGCCGTCATCAAGGTCGGCGCGGCGACCGAGACCGAGATGAAGGAGAAGAAGCTCCGCATCGAGGACGCGCTCAACGCGACGAGAGCCGCCGTTGAGGAAGGAATCGTCGCGGGCGGCGGAGTCGCTTACCTGAACGTCATCGAAGACGTCAAGGCGATAGCCGATACGCTCGAGGGAGACGAAAAGACCGGCGCGGAGATCGTCGTTCACGCGCTCGAGGCGCCTGTCCGTCAGATCGCCGAGAACGCGGGCTTCGAGGGCTCCGTCATCGTCGACAAGATCCTGAACAGCGGCAAGAAGGCATACGGCTTCGACGCTTACAAGGAAGAGTACGTCGATATGCTCGAAGCGGGCATCGTCGACCCGACCAAGGTGACGAGATCCGCGCTCCAGAACGCGGCGTCCGTCGCGTCCTCCATCCTCACCACCGAGGCTGTCGTCGCCGACAAGCCCGAACCGCCGGCTCCGGCGGCGGGCGCTCCCGGCAGGGGCGGCGGCATGGGCGGAATGTACTAAGCAAATAATCAAGGGGGCTTCTCGAAAAGAGAAGCCCCTCGATTATTTGAATGATATCCGCCCCGATTTTGTCGGGTCGGGTGATATACCTTCGGTATGATATCGCACTTCGTGCGATGATATCCGCCTGCGGCGGATGCATGCAGCCGCGCAGCGGCTGTATATCATGCCGCGCTTTGCGCGGTATATCATACCGCAAAGCGGTATATCATACTTGCGAAGCAAGTATATCATTTTCCAACGTAAGAAAAGCGGAGGCAAAAAGTATGCCCGATAATAAACTTGTTGATTTTTCTTTGGAATTTGCGAAACATATCGTAACAATGGTTGACGGTGTAAAAATGCCTAAAAGTTCATATATGCTCGACCAACTCGCACGTTCGGGAACGTCGATAGGAGCAAATATTCATGAAGCGCAGTATGCGCACAGCAGAGCAGACTTCATTGCAAAATTTGAGATCGCTCTGAAAGAGGCAAACGAAACGGGATATTGGCTCCGATTACTCTATGAGACAGGCAGAATCAGCGAGGAAGAGTACAAAAAAGCTGAAAAAGAGTGCGGAAACATTCGCAGAATGCTTATTTCATCTTGTAATACTGCTAAAAACAATCAGTAACAAAAAAACGCCGCTTCCCGATTCCGGGAAGCGGCGCGCGCGTTATATAAGGTTATCTCGGGTATTCGTCCTCGTCGGGGAATCCGTCGTCGAACGGGCTTCCGTCCGGATCGTATTCGGGCGGAACGTCCGTCGGTATGCGGTCGGGGCGATCCTCGGCGGCGTCGATCTTGCCGTCGCCGTTGAGCTCGAACGGCCCGAATCTGAAATCTTCTCCCATAAGCTCACCCTCCATTCATCCGTTTCCGGAAACTCTCTGTCGGACTTGCCTCTGTACTTTTATTATATCACTATCTTTTCTTTTTTGCAAATAATTCGTTCGACAAGATACGCGACGCTCTCCGTAAAAGAAAAACCCACCGGCGGAAGTATTTCCGCCGGCTCTTTTATAAAGTTTTGGGGGTGTGGGGGACTTTTTCAAAAGTCCCCCGCGTTCTTATCTTATCTTATCTTATACTTCAGCCTCAAATTATCCGCTATCATCGCGATGAACTCGCTGTTTGTCGGCTTGCCGCGGCTGTTCTGGATCGTGTAGCCGAAATAGGAGTTGAGGGTATCGACGTCGCCGCGGTCCCAGGCGACCTCGATGGCGTGGCGGATGGCGCGCTCGACGCGGGAGGTCGTCGTGCTGTACTGCTTTGCGACGGAGGGGTAGAGGACCTTCGTCACCGAATTGATTATATTGCTGTCGGAGACGGTCATCATTATCGCCGTCCGGAGGTACTGATACCCTTTGATATGGGCGGGGACGCCGATCTGATGAATGATCTTCGTCACCTGCGTTTCGATATCGACGGGGTCGGGCGCGTCGCTCTTGCCGTCGGACGCCGCGGGGCCGCCGTCGGAGGTCAGGCCCCTGTTTTTGAGGATCGTTCCGATATGATCGGCGAGGGCGGCGTAATCGACCGGCTTCGTCATGCACACCTCCGCGCCCGCGCGGTTCGCCTCCATAAAGAGCTTCTGCGACGCCGTCGGGGAGGTGAGGATGAACGACGGGCCGCCGCCGCCCGCCTCGGTGCACCTTCGTATCAGGCTCACTCCGTCGACGCGGTCGAGCCACGCGTCGCAGACGACAACGTCGAATTTCTCGGACCGGAGCGCCGAGAGGGCCTCGTCCCCGGTCGCCGCCTCGGTCACCGACCCGATCCCGCGCGCTTTGATGACCTCCCGCACTTTCTTTCTCATTTCCGCGTTTTCGTCCGCGATCAGAATTTTGACTGCTCTCATCATTTTTCGATGTCCTTCCTTTCTTACGTTCTTCACGTTCACCCATATTTTACCATATATTCCAAATAGTTGCAAGCATCAACGCGGTTAAATAATAGACAAAAAAATCGCTCACTTATTGGTAAAAAATAACAATTTTGGAAAAATACAAGAAACAAGAGAAGAGAAAAAGGACGAAAAAAAGCCCGCGCCGCGCGGCGCGGGCGGGTTCGGCGGGCGGCTTTCGTTACCCGGACCCCTGTTTTTTCAGTATTTGTCAAAGAATCTGTGCGAGGTAAGGACTCCGCCGTTCGCGATCTCGACGATCCCGTACGACGCGGGATATCCGAGCCCGACGGAGCCCGGGTTGAAGGCGTGGATCATCTTCCCGCCGGGACACTCCTCCCACCCGTCGTACGGGTCGTGCGTGTGACCGAAAAGCAGGAGCTCCGCGCCCGCCCGCGCCGCCGCCTCCGCCGCGTACGAGAGGCCCGATTTCACGTGATATTTGTGACCGTGACAGCAAAAGATCCTGACGCCGTCGGGGCTGATCACGAACTCGTCGGGGACGTCCCCCCACAGCATCGCGCCGAAGAACGCCTCTCCGTTCCCGCGGACCGTCGCGACGGCGACGTTTTCAAGGAGAGCCCCCGCCGTTTTAAGGTCGCCGAGTCCGTCGCCGAGATGGATGACGAGATCGACGGTCCCCCGGTGTTCGGAAAGGGCGGCTATCATATTTTTCGGGTTCTGGTGCGAGTCGGAAAAAACGAGGATCTTCAAGGGGCGCTCCTTTCACTCCCGCCCCGCTTTGCGCATATAATGAGATCGCGAGGGGGTGAGACAGATGAAATTTGACAGAAAAACGGTCGATACGCTGATGGATATGCCGGACGAGAAGCTCGGACGGCTCGCGGCGCTGCTCGCCGCGGAGAAGGGGATCTCCCGCGACGGGGGAATGAAGCCGGACGCCGCGCGTAAGCTGAAGGGCGTTATGGCGCGGCTCACCGACGGCGATATCGAAAGGATATCGGAGCTCATAGAGATATACCGTAAAAACTGAATCGGGAGGTTTTGATATGGACGGATCGGGCAAGGACATAGGCGAGGTCCTCGGCAAACTTATGAGCGACCCGCAATTCGCGTCGCTCGTCAGGCGAATGAAGGAGGACGATAAAAAAGAAGAGGACGCCGCGCCACAAAGCGCGGAAACGCCGGCGGCGGACGGGTCGCCCGCCGAAGGCGGCGGGGACGGCGGCGCGCCGGAGGGCAGAGAAGCTCTCGAGGGAGTGATCGACTCGCTCGGACCGATCCTCCGGTCGGGCGGCGGCGAGTCGGGAAGCACGGCGAACCGCAACAGGCTCCTCTCGGCGCTCAAACCGTACGTCAGCCGCGAGAGGAGGGACCTCATCGACAAGGTGACTTCGATCTCGAAGCTCACGTCGATCCTCGACTCCGCGCAAAAGGGCAGGGACCGGTGAAGGGAGGATGAGCCGTGTATAAACGAGAGATAAAGCGGGAAAGACCCGCGGGGATCTCCGACGAGGAGTGGGAGATCGCGCAGTACGGTCTTCCTCCGAAATACGACGGAAGCCGGTTCAGGCGTCCCCTGCCGGAAGACGGGCCCTCGCCGGAATATCCCGAGCCGCCCGTCCGCGGGGACGAGGAAACGGATCTTTATCCGGTCCCCGCGCCGCGCCGTCCGGACAAGGGCGGCGTCGAACGCTTGCTCGAAGGGCTCGGGGAGCGCTTCGGAACGGAGGAGATCCTTATCGTCGCGCTCATACTGATCCTTGCGGGCTCGGGAGGCGACGGATGCGACGATCCGCAGGACGTCGTCCTCCTGCTCGCGCTTCTCCTGATCGTGGGGCGCTGACGGGAGAGATCAGACGACGGACCGATCGGCGATAAACCGGTCGATCTCCGATACGACGGCGTCCGCGTCGAAAAACGGGACGAGGTCCTTGAACTCGACGTCGGGCGAGTCGCGGTACAGCGTCAGCGAAAAGCCGGCTCCGCCGTCAGTCAGATCGACGGGGATGCCGGAGGCGGACGACAGACACGAGGCGAGCGAAAGCCGCTCGAGGCAGAACGGAAGGCGGGAGGCGAGAGAGAGGACGTCGAGAGACGATGAGAACGCGTCGGCGAGCTCCCGGTCGGCGTTTTCCGCCGTAAGACGTATTTCCGCCGCCTCGCCGCGCGGGATTATCTCGATCCCGGTCCTCCGCCCCTCGGACGACGAGTTGAGCGTCGAGACAAGCAGAGCGAGAAGAGCGGCGTAAACGCCCGCCGGGACGGACGCGCCGAGCGGGCCGTCGTCCGGCTTCCCGACGGGGGCGATCTCTCCGCATACCGTCTCGGGGTACGCGGATATCCTCTTCACGACAGACGAAGTGAGCCGGAAGAGCGAATCGAAGGTAGCCAGTCCGATCCTCCGGGACAGCTCGAGGGAGACTTCCCCGAGAGGGTGATCGGGCGGCGTCTCCCGCCCGAACCCGACGGGAGAAAGCAGCGGGAGCAGATCGTCGGGGAAACGCCATTCGTAAAACGGCGGAACGCGCGGGGCGTCGCTCTTTGAGACGAGGTAAACGACGGTGTAGCTCCCCGAAAAGCGGCGGTCCTTCACCGCGATCCCGTACGAAAACAAGCGTGAATCGAGGCGAAAGGAGGCGGAGTTCGCGGCGGCCGCCGTCCGGTCGCGCGACGGGACGGGGCTGACGGCGCAGAAGTCCGACAGTCTCGACGCGTCCTTTTCCCTCATCATCGAGCGAAGCGCCCCGTCGGGGTCGCTCCACTTCTTTTTCAGATCCGCGGGGAAAACGTCGACCGTTTTCCCCGCTCCGTTAAGAATGAGCCCGTATTCGGATACGGGCTTTTCCTTTTTTTCGTTTGTCATTTTCGTCCTTTTCCGGGAGAAGCCGTCAGACGCCCGGAACGCCCCACACGACGGCGGACTCGGATCCGGTCCCGTCCGAGGGGGACGTTCCCCCTTCATCCCCTGAATTTTCATATTTGTCTTTTGTCATCGCGTTTTCGTTCGTTCTGCCTTCCGTCTCGGGCTCGTCCTCCGTCCCGCCGGGCTCCGCCGGGTCGGACGACTTCCGGGACGGATCGGCGATCCACGTCGTGAACTGGACGTTTTTTGCGTCGACGTCGAGGAGGGCGCGATACGCGCCGAGCGCGGCGTTCTTGTCCGAGCTCCGGATCACGGCGCGGAGATTGTACGCGGCGAAGTTGCCGCGGATCGAATAGCAGTCGGAGCTGACGGCGTCGTAAGCGGACGACTCGTCCGAGCCGTCGGCGGCGATCCCGATCGCGAGCAGGTCGGCGTAGTCGGAGAGGGTCACTATCTGCGCCGCGGCCGTCGCGTCGTGAAAGACCGAAGCGGGAAGGATGACGCCGAGCGCCGCGTCGCCCGAGCTTTCGCGCAGGGCGGCGAGGTATTTGACGGCGCGGGACAGCGTGTCGAAGTCGAGCGTGCCGTCTTCCGGGATCAGCCCGTCGATCAGGATCTCGTCGGGGCCGAGAGCGGCGAGCTCGCCGACGACGCAAGCGTCGAGGCGCGTGTAAAAGTCGGCGTCGCCGTCCTTTGCGAGGACGGAGGACGTCGTTTCATAGATCAGGCTCGTGCGGTAGTTTTGCCGGTCGGCGACGGTCACGATATCCTTCACCGTGGCGAGCGTGACGGAGTCTTTGTCTCCGCCGTCCGGGACGCGGTCGTGCGTGAGCGCCGCTATCGCGGGGGACCGGTAGAGGAGCGAGCCGCCGCTTGTGACTCTCACCGACACCGCGTTATAGACGGCGGGGAGGGTCAGGATGCGGTCTATCAGCTTTTCCTCGGAGACCGCGGCGATATCGAGATCGGCGGCGCAGACGAAAAGATCGGGGTCCTTGTACTTCGCCGGGACGCCCTCGGGAAGCGTCTTTTCCTCGCGTCCCCCGCCCCCCGGGATCACGTCCGTGAGCTCGTGGAGAACGGATTCAGCCGTTTCCGCCTTCTGCTTGAGGTGCGTTCCGAGAAGGATCGACAGCGCGGTTATCACGGCGGCGGCGACGAGGACGAAGACGATCCGGAACAGGATCTTCAGCTTTGATTTTGAGGCGACGGTCCGCTGCCGTTTTCTTGATAGCTTCATTTTTTCCCTCCCGTCAATTCAAGGACAGATCGTCCGTTCTGTCGAGGAGCGCCGAGTCGGTGATCTCCAGCGAGGCGGCGCGTTCTTCGAGCCGGAGCGCGAAAACGGACGCGAAATAGTCCTTCTTGAGAGATTCGATGTGATTATTCATATAGCTTTCGTCTTTTTCGTACCGCTTTATTACGGAATAGCCGGCGGGAGTACGCACGACGCCGCTCGCTTCGCCGACGTCGAGCGAAAAGGCCGCGTCCTCAAATTCGCGGTACATGACGCCGCGCATCAGGTAGTATCCCTGCGAGCCGCCGAACATACTCATATCCTCGTTGTATTCGGAGATCAGCTCGTCAAAATCGGCGCCCGACGCCGCGAGCCCCGCGACCTTCTCCGCGAGCTTTTTTGCCTCCTCGTCGGACCGCTCGTCGTTTTTGACGAGGACCTGCTTCACTCTGACGCACCCGTCCCCCTCGAGGAACGCCCTGACGAAGCCTTCGTCGGAGTTGATCGCACCCTGATTTATCATCGCGTAATAGAGCTCGTCGCTTACGACGGAGGCGCGCGTGATGAAGGAATAGACCTCGTCCGTCATCCCCTCCTCGCCTATTAAGGCGAGAAATTCTTTCTCCCCTCCCGCGGCGGCGACGTCGGACAGGCGGACGCGGTTCGCGGAGTCGACGACGGCCGGGGCGTCCTCCGTGACGCCGTATTCGGGCGCGAGTGAGAGAACGGCGTAAATATTTCGAAGAAAATCGATCGCTCCGTCGCGCAGCTCTTTCTTTATTTCGTCCGGGACCTCGCCGGAGAGGGCGTCTTTTCCGTATTTCGTCTCGAGCGTCTTCCGCTCGGTGAGCACGGCGAATTTATAGACGTCATATCTCACGTCGATACCGCCGAGCTTCATCACGGAAGCGTCTTTTTTCGTGCCGCACCCGACGGCGGCGAGCGAGAAGAGGAAGACGGCGGCGAGAAGGAGCGCGCCTTTCTTTATTATTTTCATAACGGGGACACCTCCCGGGATCTCTTTACATAAAAAAGTATATATAAAACGGCGTCGGTTGTCAAGTGCGGCGGAGGCGCCCGCGCCGGTCTGAAACGGTCAAAAAAATAAATAAATTTTTACAAAAGACTCCAAAAACAGGCTGAAATATGGTATACTGTTATATGATGTGCGTACTGTCGCACGGACAAAGCGCAAAACACGGGACAGGCTCCCGAAAAAACCATAAGACATGAAAGGCGGAAATCCTCTAATGGGCAAGGGACAGAGATCAAGAAACAATCAGGCGGTGAAGGCGGCGGCCGGAACCGTTAAAAAGCCGGAGAAGAACGGCAAGCTGAAGGGCGTTATCATCGCCGTCGCGGTGGTCGTGGTCCTTCTGGCTCTTATCGCGCTCACGATCTTCAACAACGCGAAGGACCAAGGCTGGTTCGAAGGCAACGAGGTCGTTATGAGCTCCGAGAATTTCTCCGTAACGGACGGGATGTTCTCGTTCTTCTTCCGCGAGGTCTACACGAACACGTACAATACGTACTACAGCTTCCTCGGCGACAACGTGACGAGCTATATCGACACGTCAAAATCGCTGAAGGAGCAGGAATATCCGGGCGGGGGAGACTACTCGACGTGGTACGACTACATCCTCGCTCAGACGAAGCTCGCGGTCGGCGAATACCTGACCTTCTGCGAGGAGGCGCGCGCCGCCGGTATCTCTCTCGATAAGAGCGACCGCGACGAGATCAATTCCGAAGTGAACGACATCAAGAGCGCCGCCAAGACGTACGGCTACAACAGCGCGGACGATTATATCAGAGCCAGCTTCGGCATCGGCGTCAACTCCGCGAAGATCAAGAAGGCGCTTGAGATCGAGCATCTCGCCGTCAAGTATAGAACGAAGATCACCGACGAAGTCGACGTCAGCGACGAGGCGATCGAGGCGGTCTACAACGAAGACACGAACGCTTACGACAAGGTCACCTATCTGACCTACGCCTTCAAGGCCGACGATCTACTCCCGGACGAGGAGACGGCCGACTCCGACACGGACGCCGAGACGGAAGCCGAGACCGGCGACGAGAACGCCGAGGCGGAAGCTCAGGCGATCGAGGACGCGATCGCAAAGATCAAGACCTACGCCGAAGAGCTCGCCGCCAAGACGAGCGAGGAAGAGTTCAAAGCGTACGTTCAGAAATACGCGATCGACGTTTTGGGTCAGGACGAGCACACCGCCGAGCATACGGGTGAAAGCGCTCTGAAGACGGGTTCCTATTCCGAGTCGAGCGACGCCATGGTCTGGGCGTTCTCCGCGAAGGCGGGCGAATCGAAGATCATCGAGAGCGAAGACGGCAAGACGGTCACCGTTTACGTCCTCGTCGGCGAAAAGGCGAGAGACGACAACGACGGTTACAGAACGACCCGTCACGTCCTGTTCGGCAAGGACGATTACGACGACGACGGAGCGAAGGCGAAGGAGGTCTACGACAAGTGGGTCTCCGAAGGCGCGACCGAGGACGGTATCGCCTCTCTCGCGGGCGAGTATTCGACCGACGCCGGATCGAAGGAAAAGGGCGGTCTTTACCAGAACGTTTACAAGGGACAGTTCGTCGAGCCGTTCAACACGTGGCTGTTTGAGGAAGGACGCAAGGAAGGCGACCACGATCTGATCGAGACCGAGTACGGCTGGCATATCGTGTATTTCATCAGCGCCGGCGAGCCGCAGTGGAAGACGTCGATCAGGAACAAGCTCACGAGCGACGCCTACAACGCCGCGAAGGACGCCGCCGCGGAGAAATACGAGGTCGTTATAAAGGCCGACAAGATAAACGTCAACGCATAACGGTCCGACCTGAAAAACTGAATTTGCGACCCGAGGCGTTATGGGTCATCTGAGTGTCCGGGGAGCGAAAATATCGCCCCCCGGACACATTTTGCGAGGAAGGAGGAGATCCGCGTGCTGACGCTTGTTACCGGAGGAGCGGGTTCCGGCAAGACGGAATTCGTTTTTTCCGAGATAGAAAAGATACTGAACGGCGCCGACAGAAGGGTCGTCCTTCTCGTTCCGGAGCAGCAGACGGTCGTTTATGAGACCGAGATTGCCCGCCGTTTTCCTCCGGAGGCGGCTCTCCGCTTTGAGGCGATGAGCTTCACCCGTCTCTCGAACGCCGTCGCAAGAAAGACGGGCGGCCTTTCCGGCTCCGCCGTTTCACGCGGCGCGAAGGCGCTCATCACGTGGCGCGCCGTCAGCTCCGTGTGGGATTCTCTCGCCGTCGTTTCGACGGACGCGAGAGGGGCGAGAGGCCAGCTCGTGCCGAGGATTTCCGCGGCGCGGGAGGAGATGAAGATCAACGCGGTGACGGGCGCGGCCGCCGAGGAGGCGCTCGCGCGGGCGAAAGAGGCGGGAGAGGAGAACGATCCCGCGTTTCTGAAGCTGCGCGATCTTTTCCTCATTTCGGCGGCGTACGAGTCGATCGTGCGCGAGGAGCTCGGAGGGGAATACAGGGAAACCGTCCTCTCCGACACGGTAAGGAGCGGCGCGGAGGCGGGATTCTTCGACAACACGGCCGTTTTCGTCGACTCCTTCGTCTCCGTCACGAAAGAGGAGTTCAGAGTCCTCTGCGAGCTGATCGCCGTCTGCGACGTCACGGTCACCGTTCCGCTGACGGACGCGAGGGCTCCGCTTCCGCACGAGAGGCCCGCGAAAAACTATTACGATCTGCTCGCTTCGTTCGGCGAACGGTTCACCGAGGTCGGGCGGATCTCGCTCGGCGGCTGCAAAAGGGCGAAGACGGCGGAGCTTTTCGCCGTGAGCAAATACCTTTTCGATTATGAAAAAAAGACAGACGACCCGCTCCGGGAGTCGGGGCTTCCGTCCGTTCACGACTCTGTCAGGGTCTTTTCCGTCGGCGACAGGTACGAGGAGGCGGAGGCCGCCGCGTCCGTCGTCGAACGGATCGTCAGAGACGGCGGGAGATATTCCGACGTCGCCGTCATATCGGGCGATCTCGGCGCTCTTCACGGCATCGTTGAAAAATGCTTCGAGCGTCACGGGATCCCTTCGTTCAGGACGGAGCCGACGACGCTCGAATCGAGCCCGCTCGCGCGCCATTTCCTCTCTCTTCTCCGGATCCCGGGCGGGTGGCGGCGGGAAGACGTCGTCCGTCTTATAAAGACCGGTCTTACCGACCTGTCCGACGGCGAGGCGAGCGCGTTTGAGATCTACACGGAGGTATGGAACATACGCGGCAGGCGTATGTTCTCCACGCCGTGGAGCATGAACCCTGCGGGGTACACGGCGGATATGGGCGACGGCGACCGCGCTCTTCTTTCGGACGCCAACAGCGGGCGGGAGAAGCTGATACCCCCCGTCGAGACCTTCGTCTCCGTCTTCGGGGGAGGAGAGGCGGACGTCCGGGATATCGCCGAGGCGCTCGTCAGGTATTCCGAGGAGAGCGGCCTCTATTCCGCGCTGAAAAGGCGCTCCGAGCTGCTGCGCGCGGCGGGCGACGCCGACGGCGCGGTGAGGGATCTCGGGACGTTCCGGAAGATGATGAAGTGTCTTGACGACGCGGTCCGTTATCTCCCCGGAGTGAAGTGCGACGCGGAGGGCTTTTCTTCGATCCTGCGCTTTGCGATGACCGACGCGGGGGCGGGAGCCATCCCGACCGGCGTCGACGAGGTCGCGCTCGGCTCCGCCGCTACGATACGGACGGGGCGGGTACGCCACGTCATCCTTCTCGGATGCGTCGCGGGCGAGTTCCCCGGCGCGGCGGACGACAGCGGATTCTTCAGCGACGCCGAGCGCGAGACGCTCGCCGGGGCCGGGATCGATCTCTGGTCGGACGGGAGAGAGCGATCCGCGATGGAGCTGTTGAGGTTCCACCGCTCCGCCGCTCTGCCGTCGGATTCCCTGACGCTTTTCGTCCCTTCGTCGTCGTTCGGAAGTCAGACCGTCATATCGGCGGGGGCCGAACGCGTCCTTTCCGTCCTCGGACGGGAGGAGCCGGTCCCGTTTTCGTCGCTTCCCGTCGAGGAGCGTCTTTTCAGCCGGGCGGGGATCGACAACGCGATCCTTGCGGCGAGAAAGAAGGGCGACGGAAAGGAAGAGGCGGCGCTTCTGCGGATGAGGTCGCGTCTTGAGGGCGACGTGAGATCGGAGAAAAGAGATCCGTCCTCCGAATCCGTCTCCGGGACCACGGCGGCGGCGATATTCGGCGGCGACGTCGTGATATCAGAGACAAAAATGAATAAATACGTCGAGTGCCCGTTCTCGTTCTATCTCGACTTCGTTCTCAAAATGGGGGAGAGAAAACGGGCTGAATTCTCGGGGCTGAACAGGGGACTGTTCGTTCACTACGTTCTCGAGCAGTTCTTTGCGCGCACCAAGGACGGGGACTACCCGCTTCCGAAGGAAGAGACCGAGGCGATCTGCGACGAGATAATCGACGGGTACGTCGGAGAGCTTTTCGGCGACGAGGCGGGGAGTGAGAGGGTAAAATACGTCGTCATCGCTCTTCGCCGCACGGCGCTTCTGTTTGTCAATTCCGTCATGGAGGAGATGGCTCAGAGCCGTTTCAGGATCGTTTCAACGGAGACGGCGTTCGGCAAAAAGGGGTCGCCCGAGTCGCCCCGCATCCCGCTCGGAGACGGAACGACGCTCTCGTTCAACGGAAAGATCGACCGAATCGACACGTATCGGAAGGACGGAAAAACGTTCGTCCGGATCGTCGACTACAAAACGGGGAAACAGGACTTCGATCTCGACAAAATAAAAGCCGGGATCGACGTACAGCTTCTCGTTTACCTTTTTTCGGTCTGGAGATCGAACGGCGTCGGGATCGGAAAGATCCTCGGGGAAGGAGAGATCGTCCCGGCGGGCGCCGAATATCTTCATATCGACTTCGGACGGACGAACGAAAAGGGACCCGTGACCGGCGAGGAAGCGTTCCGCGCCCGTCTTGAAAATCCCGACAGGAAAGGACTGTTCCTCTGCGAGAGCGACGTCCTTGACGCGATGGACCGCGGGATCACCGGCAAATACGTTCCCCTCGGGAAGGACGGTTCCCCGTCGGAGTTCCTCGTGTCGCTCGAGAGGTTCGGGGAGCTCTCCGACGAGCTCGAGAAGACGGTGGCGTCGGTCGCAAAATCAATGAAGAGCGGCGTCGGCGCGGCGCGCTCGGCGTCCGGCTTCAAGTCGGTCGATCCGTGCGTATACTGCGACGGAAAAGCGGTATGCCGGTTATTCAAAAAGAAAGCGAACGGGGGTGGCTCCGATGAGTAACGACGTCAGATGGACCCCCGATCAGTCGCTCGCCCTGCGAAGAAGGGGCAACACCCTCGTTTCAGCCGCGGCGGGCTCCGGTAAGACGACCGCTCTTGCCGGAAAGATCATAAGACTTCTCACGGAATCGGGCGCGCGGCTCGACCGGATGCTCGTCGTGACGTTCACAAAGGCGTCCGCGGAGGAGCTTCGCGCAAAGATCGGGAAAGCGTTGAGAGAACAGATCGCCGTCGATCCGTCAGCCGCGGACCATCTCGGAGATCTTCCGTCGGCGGAGATCGGAACGATCCACAGCTTTCTTCTGAAGGCGCTGCGGGAATATTATTCGGAGCTCGGTCTTCCTCCCGGGATCTCCGTTATCGAGACGGAGTCGGCGTCGGAGCTTAAATCCGACGCGGCGGAGGACACGATCGAGGACCTTTTCTCCGGTTCGGCGAGCGACGTCCCGGAAAACGAGATGGGTATCGCGGAGATCTGCGACGTCTTCGGGGACGTCAAAACGGCCGCCGCGGAGCTTATAAAGACGGACGATGAGTTCGGGCAGCGCGGCGCGGGGACCGACCGCTTCCGCGAGTTCGCCGACACGCTCGACCGGTACGCCGGCAAAGACGTTTTCGAGTCCCCCTGGGGAGGGGAGATCAGAGCAGACCTCGAAGAGGGCGCCCGTTATCTGATCTCCGCGCTCGCCGTCGCGGCTCCGCATCTTCGCGACAAATTCGTTCCGTTCGCGGACCGGCTTTCCGACTGGCTTTCCCGCTTTCTTGACGCCGTCGTGAAGGGCGACAGGGAGGCGATCGTGGAAACGGCGGACTCCCTTGCCGGAGACGTCGGAGATTCGCCGCGCAATACGAGCAAAGATCTTTATGCGGCGATCTGTCAGGACGTAAAAAAAGACGCGTCCTCCCTCGCCGGAAAAGCGGCGGAGCGGCTCGGTCTTTCGGACGGGGAGATCGCGGACGCGATGCGAAGGACCGCCCGCTTTGTCCGCGGACTCGGCAGAGCGGCCGATCTTTACACGCAAAAATACACGGAGAGAAAAAGAGAACGGGGAAAACTCGATTACAAGGATATCGAGACGTACGCCTTCCGCCTCTTCGTCGGAGAGGACGGACGGCCGACCGAGGCGGCGAAGAGGGTCGGGAAGCGGTTCGAATTCATCTTTGTCGACGAATATCAGGACACGAACGCGATCCAGGACGCGATCTTCCGCGCGGTAGGCGCGAATTCGGAGAGATTTCTCGTCGGCGATATCAAGCAGGCGATCTACCAGTTCCGCGGAGGCGATCCGGAGGTGTTCTCCCGTTACCGCGAGGAGTGGGAGACCGTCTCGGGGGGCGACTTCCCGGGAGACGGAGACGTGACGGCTCCGCGCGACGCCGGCGTGTTCATGAGCGAGAATTTCAGGTGCTCCGAGCCGGTGGTCCGGTTTGCGAACGCGGTCTCGCGGTATATGTTCCCCCACGGGGGCATACCGTTCTGTGAGAGAGACGAGCTCGTCTTCGCGTCCGGCTCGAAGACGGACGACCCCGTGTCCGTCTGCCTCATCAACAGCGAAAAGGGGAAGACGAGGGAGCCGCACTTCATCGCGCGGACGATCCTCGGGATGCTCGGCCGCGATCTTTACGGGACGGGACCGCTTCGCCCGGAGGATTTCGCGATCCTTCTGGCGACCAACGCCGAGTGCGAAAGGTTCGCCTCCGTTCTCTCGGAGTACGGCATACCGACGTCCGTTCAGTCGGGCGTTCCGCTGAAAGAGGAGGAAGAGGTCGTCCTTGCGCTCAATATACTGAAAACGATCGACAACCCGTACCGGGACGTTCCGCTCATAGGGATGATGTATTCGTCCGTCGGCGGATTTTCACTCGACGATCTCGTCCGTATCCGTCAAAAATACGGCGACGGTCTGTTTTACTCTGCCGTGAAAAGGACGGCGGAGAGCGAGCCGGTCGGCGCCGACGCCGATATCGTCGGGAAGTGCGCCGGGTTCTGCGCAGCCGTCGAGCGGTACAGAACGGCGGAGAGGTCGACTCCGGCGGACGCTTTTATCGAGTACGTCTTTAACGAAAGCGGTCTTATGCACGCGCCGGAGGTGACCGGCAAAGCGGACGGCGCACGTCGGCTCCGGTCGCTTATCGATATGGCGAGGGAGTACGAGGACGGCCCGTTCGGAGGCCTTTTCGGCTTCCTGACCCACGTCGAAAACAAGATCAGATCGGACAATTTCAAGATGTCGTTCGAGCGCGGGGGAGCGGTCCGTATCATCACGCGCCACAGATCGAAGGGACTCGAATTCCCGGTCTGCTTCCTTTCGGGCGTCAACAAATCGTATAACGAGAGGTCTCTTTCGGCGACGATGCTCGCGCACAGGGATCTCGGAGTCGGTATAATGATCCCGAGCGGCGGCGGATTGACGAATTACGACAATCCGGTCAGAGCGGCGATCGGGGAAAGGCTTCGCGTGTCGCAGCGCGAGGAACATATGAGGACGCTCTACGTCGCCATGACGAGAGCAAAATACAAGCTGTTCGTGACCGCGGAGTGCAAACCCGAGGCGGAGATCGGAAAAGCGAAGAGATCGGCGCTCGTCACGGGCGGATACGGCGTGAGATCGGACAAACGAATGCTCGATCATATCCTGAAGGGGATCTTTTCCTCAAGCGAGTCGGTCTGCCGGCTCTCCGCCCTGTCGGGCGAGGACGTCGATAATATCGGGCCGGAGACGCCCGCCGATGAAATCGGCGGAGAAACGCCCGCCGCGGATGCCGCGGAGGACGCCGCCGTGCTTCGCGCGGAGCGGAACTTCACGTTTGAATATCCGTACTCGTTCCTCTCGAATCTCCCGTCGAAGCTCGCGGTGTCCGCGCTCTACCCGGAGGTCCTTGACGACAGGGACGGAGCCGCGGTCCTCCCGGAGGAGGAACCGGAGGACGACGGGATGCCGTATCCGACCTTTATGACCGGAACGTTCGATCACGCTCCGGCGGACAGAGGAACGGCCAATCACGTTTTCCTGCAGTTCGCGGACTTCGGACGTCTTCGCGGCGGGGACGTCGGAGACGAGCTCAAAAGGCTCGTCGGGGACGGTTTTCTGACGCCGAGGATGGGCGAGCTCGTCCTTCTTCCTCTTATCGACGCGTTCCGCCGCGGCGAGCTTTTCCGCCGGATAGCGGACGCCGCCGAGGTGTGGCGTGAATTCCGGTTCAACGTCCGGCTTCCCGCGTGGAAGTTCACGTCCGACGGCGAGCTCGCCGAAAAATACGAAAAAACGGGGACCTGCGTCACGGTGCAGGGCGTTTTCGACTGCGTTTTCCGCGAAAAGAGCGGACGGCTCGTCCTCGTCGATTACAAAACGGACGGCGCGGGCGGCGAAATAAGAGATCCCGCGTCCCTCGAGAAAAAATTGAGGGAGCGTCACCGTTTGCAGCTCAAATATTACAGAGAGGCGGCGTCGCTTCTGTTCGGGCGGGACCCGGACGAGGTGCTGATCTGGTCGCTTCCGCTCGGGAAGAGCGTCGATCTTTCCGATATCACGAAATAACGACTTGTCAGGGGGGACCCGGATGAAAAACGTATTTATAACCGGCGCTTCCGGCGGGATAGGCGGCGCGGCGGCGGAGCGTTTCGCTTCCGCCGGGTACCGCGTGTACGCCGGGTACTTCTCGGGGCGCGACGCGGCGCTCCGCCTCGCGGAGAAAACGGGGTGTATCCCGGTCAGAGCCGACGTCACGGATGCGCGGGAGGTCGCCGACGCGATCGGAACGATCGAAAAAGAGGGCGGCGTCGACATTCTCGTCAACTGCGCCGGGGTTGCTGAATTCTGTCTTTTCGATAAAATAACGGACGAGTCGTGGGACAGGATGTTCGACGTGAACGTTAAGGGCGCGTTCTTCACCTCGCGGGCGGCGGTCCCCTCGATGATAAGAAAAAAGAGAGGGCGGATCATCAATGTGTCCTCCATGTGGGGGATAACGGGCGCGTCGTGCGAGGTCCACTACTCCGCTTCGAAGGCGGCGCTTATCGGCTTCACCAAGGCGCTCGCGAAGGAGCTCGGTCCGTCCGGCGTCACGGTCAACTGCGTTGCGCCGGGCGTCATCGACACGAGGATGAACGCGCGGCTGTCCGAGAGCGACAGAGAGGCGCTCCGCGAACAGATCCCGCTCTGCCGGATCGGGACGCCCGCCGACGCGGCGGGAGCGATCCTCTTTCTCGCGTCGGACGACGCGGACTATATTACGGGCGCGGTCATCGCCCCCGACGGAGGAATGACGATATGAAAAAGACGGACAACAAGGCGGTATTCGATTCTCTGCGCACGTGGGCGGAGATCGACACGGACGCGCTCGTGCGTAATTTCGATAAGGTAAAGAGCGTTCTGCCGCGCGGCGTCGGCGTCTGCGCCGTCGTCAAGGCCGACGCGTACGGCCACGGGGCGACCGAGACGGCGCGCGTCCTCGGCGACCGCCCGGCGGCTTACGCCGTCGCGATGACGGACGAGGGAGAACGGCTCCGTCTCGACGGGATAACGGCCCCCGTCATCGTTCTCGGCCACACTCCGCCCGCGGAGTACGGCGACCTCGTCAGGTACGGGATCGCCACGACCGTCACATCTCTTGATGAAGCGCGCCTTATGAGCGATTACTGTGAGAAAAACGGCGGGGAGATCGACGTCCATATCGCCGTGGACACGGGAATGACGAGGATCGGCGTTCCCGCCGACCGCCGGGGAGTCGACGAGGCGCTCGGCATCCTCTCGACTCCGCGCGTCAGGGTGCGCGGGATATTCAGCCACTACGCGTCGTCGGACAGCGCCGACCTGACGGCGGCGTACCGTCAGCGCGATTTGTTCGTCTCATTCGCCGACGCGCTCCGGGATTCCGGGGCGGCTCTTCCGGCGCTCCACATCTGCAACAGCGCGGCGTCGGTCGGAATGGAAGACAAATTCGATATGGTGAGGGCGGGGATCGTCCTTTACGGTCTCTCCCCGTCGGACGAGACGGATCTTTCGGTCGTCGGAGGAGTCGACCCCGTGATGAGTCTGCGTTCCCACGTCTCGCGCGTCCGCCGCGTTCCCGCGGGGACGCCGGTCAGTTACGGCGGAACGTTCGTCACGGAGAGAGAGACGGTCATAGCGACGGTTTCCGCCGGATACGCCGACGGCGTCCCGCGCCTTCTCTCAAACCGCGGCGAGGTGCTCGTCCGCGGGAGGCGCGCCCGCATCGTCGGGCGGGTCTGCATGGATCAGATGATGATCGACGCGACCGATATCGACGGCGTCGCGGTCGGCGACGTCGTGACGGTTTTCGGAGCCGACGGAGGGGAGCGCATATCGGCCGACGACGCGGCGGCGCTCGCCGATACGATCGGCTACGAGCTGATCTGCTCGATAACGAAGAGGGTCCCGCGCGTCTATCTCTCGGGCGGGGTGGTCCGCCGCGTCTCGAACGGCGTCGTCGGGAGCAAAAGCTTCGGAGTTCTGTGATCCGTCCCCTTGATTTGAGGGGCGTTGTGTGATAAACTGAAAGCGGGAAACGGAGGTTGTTGAAAAATGACAAAGATACTGCGCGCCGCGTCGCTTGTCCTCGTTATCGTAATGTCTCTCGCCGTTTTTGCGGGATGCAGAGAATCGAACGAGCCGGGCGGGGTCGGCAGAAACGAAGTCACCGGAAAAGAGTCGGGGACGGCAAGGAGCGGCGAACCGACCGGAGAGACCGCCGCGACGGCGCCGGCGACCGAAACGGCGTCCGCCGACGATCCCGTCGAAAGCGAGACCGGGAGCGGCTCCTCGGGGACGATCCCGCCGGCGCCCGCCGGAAAGGTCGTGAGGCCGACGGATCTTTCCTACGTCGACTCGCTGCCGAGAGACTTCTTTGTCGACGCCGCTTCAGACGGGCAGGGAACGTGGTATATGGGAAAGACCGTGTACGACGCCTCGACCGGGACCGTTACGACGGTTTTCGAAAGAGATCCCGACACGCTCGCGACGCTCGACAAGTACGGCGCGATCTATTTGAAAAACTCCGATCGGAAGGTCGTTTATCTTTCGTTTGACTGCGGATATGAGAACGGCGTCACGCCCCGTATCCTCGACGTTCTGAAGGAAAAGAACGCCCCGGGCATATTCTTCGTGACGGGGGCGTATATCGACACTTCGGCGGATCTTATAAAAAGGCTGCTCGACGAGGGACACCTCGTCGGAACGCATACGAACAACCACAGGAACATGGCGCTCGTCTCCTCCGAGGATTTCATCTACGAGATCCTCTCGAACGAGGAAAAACTGAAAGCCGCGATCCCGGACGCTCCCGATATGGTCTTTTACCGTCCTCCGATGGGCGCGGCGTCAGAGTGGGCGCTCGCCATGGCGAAGGCGATGGGGCTGACGACGGTCATGTGGTCGTGGACGCAATACGATTACGACCCGGACGATCAGCCGGACGTCGGCGTCGCGCTTGAAAAAGCGAAGGAAGGACTTCGCCCGGGGTGCGTATATCTTCTTCACGCCGTTTCGACAACGAACGCCGCGATCCTCGGCGACCTGATCGACTTCATCAGAGGTCAGGGCTACGAGATCAGACGGCTCGACCAGTGACAGGGAGATGACCTGACTTGAAAAAACTGATTTGTTTTGTCGCGGCTTGTCTGATCCTCGCGCTCGTTTCCTGCTCGCAGACCGTGAAGAACGAGCCGGAAGGGGCGGGAAGAGTCAAAAACAGCTCCGCCGTGACCGAAACGGCGGGTCCCGACGGGACCGATAAGGCGACGGGGACCGCTCCCTCCGCCGATCCCGCGCCGACGGGGTACGCCTCCTTCTCGGGAAGCTCCGCCGCGGGCGATCTCGTCTACGTCCGCGCGGACGGCGAGAAGGTGAGCGATTTCTCGTTCCTTGACGGCAAGAGCCGCGAGTATGTGCCCGACTGCGGCGACCCGGACACGGGGTCGTGGTACTGCGGCAAGACCGAACGCGATCCCGAGACCGGAGAGGTCAGAAAAATTTGGGACAGATCGGATGAAACGCTCGGACTGCTCGCAAAGTACGGCGTAATCTATCGCGGGGACGAGAGCCGGAACGTTTGCTATTTCACGTTCGACTGCGATTACGAGTACGGCGGGAACGTGGCGAAGATCCTCGACACGCTGAAGGACAAGGGAGTCAAGGCGCTGTTCGTGCTGAACGGGACGATCATCGAATCGAGGCCCGATCTCGTGAAGAGGATGATCGACGAGGGGCACACCGTCGGGAATCACGGGAGAAATCACAAGAACATGGCGCGTCTTTCCGTCGACGAGTTCATAAAAGAGGTCGAGGACAACAACGCGCTTCTCCGCGAGAAGATCCCCGGCGCGCCGTATATGGTCTGGTACCGTCCGCCGTACGGGACGGTGACAGAGTGGGACATGGCGCTCGCCGAGCGGATGGGTCTGAAAAACGCGCTTTATTCGTGGACGTACGACGACTATCACGACGACGCGCAGCCCGAACCCGCGAGCGCAAAAGAGGCGATCCTGAAGGGGCTTCACCCGGGATGCGTATATATGTTTCACCCGAAGTCCACGACCGACGCCGCTGTCATGGGCGAGGTGATCGACGCGATCCGCGCGGCGGGATATGAGATCGAGTCAGTCGAGAATATCAAATAATAAGAAAAAAAGGGTTCGTTTCCGAGCCCTTTTTTATTTCGTAGGAGAAATAAGGAAAAAAAGCCTGCGGGCTTTTTTAATTTAATTTATCTTTTGCACTCTTTTTTTCTCTGGAGAAAAAAAGCCTGCACTGAAAAAAAGAGTCGCCATGAGGCGGGAGGGTTGAGCGGACGTCGCCTTCGCTCCGTCCTTTACAAACCCCTCCCGCCTCCTAGCAACCTCCACCCTCCCACCGCGGTGAAA
>JAFSWB010000067.1 GCA_017444735.1 Clostridia bacterium
ATTTCAGGCGCGCCTGAGGGAGACGGTCGCAAAAATCGAAAAGAACGTTCCCTCCGCCTCCGTCTATCTGTGGGACAATCTCGCCTTGGAAAAAGGGCACATAACGCGGCATACGGGCGTGAACAACGACGTTTTCCTCCGGAAAATGGGAAACGCGATCAGCCTGTGCGAGTGTATTCAGAACGCTCTCGACGGCAAAACCGGCGTCTGGGGCAAAGAGTTCCTCGAAAAAGAATACTGTTGACGCAAACGTTTTACGCGCTCCGATCCCCCCGAAAAAAGCGATCCCCGGTCGTGACGACCGGGGACCGTTTTTTTCGTGATCTTACCTCGCCGCGTTTCTGTGAAGGAACGTGACGACCTGACCTCTCGTGCACGTGTCGGACGGCGAGAACGTCGCCGCGCCCGTGCCGGAAGTCACCTTGTTTTCGACCGCCCAGAGGACCGCCGTGTAGAAGTAGTCGTCCGACTTCACGTCTCTGAAGGGATTGTTCGTCTTCGCGGGCTTCGGCTCCCCGCCCGATCTCCAGAGGAACGTCACGATCTGTCCTCTGGTACAGACGTCGTCCGGCGAGAACGTCGACGCGCCCGTGCCGGCGGTGATTTTCTTCTCGACCGCCCAGAGGACAGCCTTGTAGAAATAGTCGTCCGCCTTTACGTCGCCGAACGGATTGTTCGTCCCCGTCGGCTCGGGCTGACCCGCCGCGCGCCACAGGAACGTGACGACCTGACCGCGGGTGCATCCGTCCTCCGGAGAGAACGTCGTCGCGCTCGTGCCGGCGGTGACGCCGTTCTCGACCGCCCACGCCACCGCGTCCGCGTAATACGCGTCGGGGGCGACGTCCTTGAAGCTCGGCCGCGGTTTGAGATCGGGGTTCTTCGCGCCGCAGCGGGCGCACTTTTCAGCTTTCCCGTCCTGACCGAAGTCGTGACCGAGCGCGGGGATCGGCGTCTCGGAGAGCGTTTCGCCGCAGATCCTGCAGACGTAACTGTCGTATCCCGGTTCGGTACAGGTGGGATCCTTGTGAGCCGAGTCGACGGCGGAGTGCGCGCACTCTTCGCCGCTCCTGACCGTCACGAGGCATCTCGCCGCGGTCGGGCAGTCAAGGGTCGTGACCGTAACGTACGCCGAGCCCTCCCGGTACGCGGTCACGACGCCGTTCTGGTCGACCGTGAGGACTTGCTCGTCGCCGGATTCCCACCAGACGTTCTTCGTCGTGGCGTCCTCCGGCTCGACGGCGGCGGTGAGCCGCGTCGTCCCGCCGACCGCGAGCTCCGCGGTCTCCGGAAGGGTCACTCCGGTCACGCTCGTCATTTCGGGATCGGTCGACGGGCGGAAGTGGACCCTTATCGTACTGAACTTCGCGTTGTCGCGGCTGTAGGCGATGAGCGTCGCGTCCGCGGACTGCCCCCTCGTCTCTCTGACCCTCAGAAGGCCGGGCCGGTAACCGTTGCTGTCCCGGACCTGATTGTTCTCGAATTCCTGATAGTTCTTGACGACCCAGTAGGCGGCGGTGTCGGTCGCGTCCGCGGGCAGGGCGACCGCGTGCAGATCGGAAAACTCCTCCGCCCCGCTCGTGATCCATACCTCGCCGCCCTCGGCGATCTCGACGCCGGTCGCGGGTGTCGTTTCCTTCGTGACGCGGACCCATTTGTTCCGGGGCAGATCCCCGTAGGGCTCGCCGGAGTAATAACTGCCGACGTAGACAAAGCGCATGGCCTCGGAGGTGGGATAAACGACCTTCGTCACGCCGTCGCTCTCGAACAGATCGAGACCGCTGACGGTCGCGCCGCGGCCGAGCCGCATCCTGATATATGAGACGCTGTCCGCGCCGTCCGCCCTGAGCTCGGCGCCTTCCGCGACGTCGATCCTTCCGCCGTCCGCGATGCGGAGATCGAAGCGCGTATAGCCCCACATCCCCTCGCCGGTGACGTCGCCGACGGTCAGCACGCCCGAGTCGACCTTCAGCTCGGTCAGCGGCGCGCCGGTGAGGCAGATGGGCAGCTTGGTGTATCCGACCCCGTACACGCGGTCGGTGTACGTGTGCTCGTTCGCGGTGAAGCTCATCGCGCAGTCGGAGATCCGGTATTCGCCCCCCGTCTGCGCGCGGAAGGCGATCTTGTTGTTGAAGTAAACGGGGACGGGAAGACTTTCACACGTCTCGACGGTACAGCCGGTCATGACGAACTCGGTCGGCGCGTCGACGCTGATCACCGCGGGCATCCCGCTGTGCGCCTTCGTCGCGGTGTCATGGCAGTTGGTGAACGTACAGTCCGCGATACGCCAGCGGTGGCGGGCGTTCGAGGCGTAGTCGGAGTCCACGATCGCCGAGCCGAGCGGCTCGCCCTCCGCGCCGAAGACGCAGTCCGTGATCACGGCGTCGACCGGTTTGCCCTCCGCGCTGACGTAAACGCCGACGGCGTAGGAGTCGGGCCGGAACCCGAGCGCGTAGTCGCCGTCCGGGGAATTATACGTGTTGGGATACTCCCACGGGTGGGAGGCGCCCTTGACCGTGCAGTGGTCGAGCTTCAGGGAATACGACTGTTCCGTGTCGCCCCAGCCGTGGACGGAGATGACGCCGCCCATCCACGCGCGGCCCTCCATGCCGCCGCCGGTGAAATCGGTGTACGAGGCCTCGAGGGAAACGTCCCCGCCGGTCTCGTCCGGCTCCAGCACGATGCCGGTGAAGTTCGCCCAGTCGCCGGAGTACTGCGGGCGCACCGTGACGTGCCGTTCGGCGGTGCCGAGGAGCTTCAGCGCGCCGTGGACAAGGAGACGGTCGCCGCTGTTGAGGCCCCACGAGTCGTGGACGTTGCCGTTCACGCCGAACTCGATGATCGCGCCCGGCTCGACCGTCAGCGTCGCGCCCTTTTCGACGGTGACGGCGCCATCGTCGGCGGTCGGACAGATGCGGTATATCTTCCCGCTCTCAAAGGTGTAGTCCGCTCCGAAATTCTCTCTGACGAAAACGATCGCCTCGCCGTCGGCGACCGCCCGAAGAGGCAGCGCCGGCGCCAGCAAGCAGATACAAAGCAGAATTCCGATGATCCTTTTTTTCATTTGACGTTTCTCCTTCGCCGTTATTTTTTTCGGCGCCGCGCGGCGCCGGTCAATTGCCGTTCTGCCTCCGAAACCGCCGTCGGGGTCAACTCCCGCCGGGCTTGCGAAGACGGGTCGGACGGGTTATCTTTCTTCCGAAAGTTAAACGTACTCGATCGGCAGCGCGATAAGGTTTTCCCTCAGGTAAAGCTTTCGGTCAACGAGGCACAGAATGACGCCCATTCCCCGCTTTTTATCCGGGATCTTATCAAGGACCTGATTAACGGACGCCATAGACGCTTTGGGGTTGCCGGACATCTTGATCTCGACCGGATACAGGACCCCGTTTTCTTCTATGATCAGATCGATCTCGTTTTCCGACGACGCCGACTTGTCTTTTCCCCGGTAATAATACACGCTGAATCTGTGATCGAGACCCTCGTTGGAATAACTCTTCAATATTTCCGAGACGGCGAAGGTCTCAAACATATTTCCGGCGACGGCGGAGTTTTTCAGCGCGTCCGCGGAGTTCCACCTCGTCAAATAACAGGCGAGTCCCGTATCTCTGAAATACAGCTTCGGGGTCTTGATCGCCCTTGTCAGCGCGCTCGCGGCGTACGGCTGCAGGATATAAACGATTCCTGTCCGTTCCAGGATTGAGATCCAGTTTTTGACCGTCGGCTCGCTGACGCCCACGTCGCTCGCAATATTGGCGTAGTTGAGCATTTCCCCCGTCCTTGCGGCGGCCGCGGTCAGAAACTTCGTAAACGTGACGCTGTCCGCGGAAACGATCTCGTTGATATCTCTTTCGATATACGTTGCCACGTAAGAAGCGTAAAAGTCCAGCCAGTCTCTTCCCGTATCGTATAATTCCGGATATGATCCTCTGTGGATCGAGTCCCACAGGTCTTTATAACGGGTGACCTCCCGTTCTCTTTCGTTGAGATATTCGTCCGTAGGAACGAAATGACGGTTGAAGGATACGCCGTTGATCTCTCTCATCGAGAGCGTACCGAGTTCGCTGACGGATACTCTGCCCGCGAGGGATTCGCTCATCCCCTTCATGAGTTCAAGCTTCTGCGATCCCGACAGGATGAACCGGCCTCTTTCTTCCGAACCGTCAACGATCAGCTTGATCTCCTCCAGAACGCCGGGTTCCTTCTGCACTTCGTCGATGAACAGCGGCCCGGGATGGTTCATAAAAAACAGTTTCGGCTCTTCCTTCGCCTGAAGCCTTGTCAAGCTGTCATCGAAGTTCGCTACGGTAAAGTCCGGGAAAATATGCTTTACGAGCGTTGATTTCCCGACCTGCCTTGCGCCGGTTATCAGGAGGCATTTGCTCTGTGAAGCCCTCCTCTTCAGTATCGGCGTGATCGCTCTTTCTATATAAGCCATTCCGCGCTCCTTTTCGACTAATCTAAAATACGATTTTATTTTAGCCTATAACGCGTCCGTTGTCAAGCGGTTCTTTCATCTGCGCCTGACAGTAAAAGATCTCTGCCTTGATTATACCAGATAACCGCTTCAAAAACAAGGGCGGGCCGTCGTGCCGCCGCGGGCGGTAAATGACGGCAGCGTCCCTGTTTTTCGCCCATTTTCGTCCCGGCCCTTTGATTTATGAATTTTTTATGGTATACTGTATTCAGATCAAGAAACAGAATCGAAAGGATCCGTCGATATGAAAAAACTTCTTTCCGTACTGCTCGCCGCGATAATGATCGCGTCGGTCTTAACCGCCGCGGTCCCCGCGTCGGCCGCGAAGTCCGGCTTCGTCGACGTCGAGGACGGGCGCTGGAGCGAGGCGCAGATAAAATACGCTTCCGAAAAAGGATATATGAAGGGCGTGGGAGGCGGACGGTTCGACCCCGAGGGGCCGATGACCCGCGCCATGGTCGTGACCGTGCTCTGGCGGCGCGACGGCGAGCCCGAAGCGGGCGGGAGCCCGTTCTCGGACGTCCCCGCCGGAGAGTGGTACGCCGAGCCTGTCGCGTGGGCTGAGTCGACCGGCGTCGTCGCCGGAGTCGGCGGCGGGAAATTCGATCCCGACGGCGTGATCACGAGAGAACAGCTCGCCGCCATCCTCTACCGGTACTGCAGCTTCAAGGACCTCGACGTGTCGGAAAGGGGCGATATTTCCGTCTTTAACGACAAGAGCGCGATCGATTCCTGGGCGACCGAAGCCGTAGGCTGGGCGGTCGGGATCGGTCTTATCCGCGGGGTGACCGCAAAAACCGTCGATCCTCTCGGGAACGCGACGAGAGAGCAGGTGGCGGCTATTCTCGAGCGGTTCGATAAAACGGATCTCGTAAATCTCGTCGATCTGTTTTCGCCGATCGTCGAGGCGATCGCGGATTACTCTCAGCAGATGCTGGACGAAACGCTCGCAAAACGCGAGGGCGATCCCGAAGTCGATCTGTTCAGCTGGCGGTACGGCATGATCCTGATGGGTCTCGCGGAAGCGGGGCGCTGGGACTACGTCAAAGAATACGTCGACCGGTGGATGGAGTTCGGCGACGTGTGCGAGCCGTGCGACTGCGGGCTCGCGGGATACGCGATAATCGGTCTTTACGAAGAGACGGGCGACGAAAAATATCTCCCCGTTATCGAGGATATGAAAAGAATGATGGAAGAGTGGCCGACGGCAGCAGGCGGCGTCGTCCTGTACGGAGAGGGCGACGGCGAGGACGTCTACGTCGACGGCACCGGTATGGCGACTCCGTTCATAGCGAGATACGCCGGCACGTTCGGCGATGAAAACATGATAAAGCTCGCCCGCGATCAGGTGAACGGATATATCAAGAACGGCGTCAACCGCCTGACCCAGAGGGCGTTCCACGGATTCCAGCGCGAAGGCGTTTTCGCCGGCGAGGACGGATGGGGCCGCGGGACCGGCTGGCTGATGCACGCGATCGGCAACGTCATGTGCTACTGCCCGGACGACGAGACGGTCGGAAAGTCGGAGAAATTCATCGAAAAGACGATGACGTACCGCCTCCCCGACGGGATGTTCCCGTGGAGCCTGTCGATTAGAAACGGCGCTCCTTCGGACACCTCGGCCACGGGTATGATCATGTGGGGCGTAATGAAGGCGAAGGAAAACGGCAAGTTCGCGAACGTCCCCCTCGGCGAGATAACGCGGACCGCGAAGGCGACGCTCTCCGACGTCAGGGAAAACGGCGCCGTTTACGGCTCGTCCGGCGAATCGGGCGGATGGGGATGGTACAACGGGTCGGATCGGGCGACCTTCGACGAAAACAACGGATGGGGACAGGGCGGCACGCTCTGCTTCCTCGCTTCGTATCTGAATTATCTCAAAAACAACTGATATTCGGGGTGACGGTATGAAAAAGAGCGTTAAAACGTTATCGGTCCTGCTCGCGGCGGTCTTTCTCTTCTCCTTCGCCGCGCCTCTGACCGTCGGCGCCGGCGATCTTTACGTCGACGTCGAGGCGGGAAGATGGAGCGAAGGATCAATTGAATACGCTTCCGAAAACGGATATATGCAGGGCGTCGGCGGATGGCGGTTCGATCCCGAGGGATCGATGACCCGCGCAATGGTCGTCACGGTCCTTTGGAGGATCGACGGCAGACCCGCGGCGGGCAAGAGCACGTTCTCCGACGTGCCGGGGGGCGAGTGGTACTCCGAGCCCGTCGCGTGGGCGGAGTCGACCGGCGTCGTCACCGGCGTCGGCGGAGGGCAGTTCGACCCGGACGGCGTTATCACGAGAGAACAGCTCGCGACGATCCTTTACCGCTACTGCGGTTTCAAGAAGCTCGACGTTTCCGAAAAAGGCGACGTTTCCGCCTTTACGGACAAGGACAAGATCGACGCGTGGGCGGCCGACGCCGTCCGCTGGGCGGTCGGCATCGGCCTGATCCGCGGGGTGACCGCCAAAACGGTCGATCCCCTCGGCAGCGCTACCAGAGAACAGGTGGCGGCAATTCTGGAACGGTTTGACAAAACGGAATTTGTGAATCTCGTCGATCTGTTCGAGCCCGTCGTCGAGGCGATCGCTGACTACGCCGAAAAGATGCTCGACGATTGTATCGCGGAGTATGAAGAAAATCCGTCCGTCGATATCTCCGGATCGATGCCCGGCACCCTGCTCATAGGTCTGATCGAAGCGGGCAGGTGGGACGCGGTCAAGAATTATATCGACTTCTGGATCGGGACGGGAAGAGTCGATATTACGAACGAATTCGGGCTTACCGGATACGCTCTCATATGTCTTTATGAAAAGACGGGCGACGAAAGTTATCTGCCGCTCATCGAAAGTTTGAGAAAACAGACCGACGAATGGCCGACCGACGTTCTCGGCGAGCTCAAATACGACAATTCGTGGGAACATCAGGACATATACGTCGACGGTACGGGAATGTTCACACCGTTCCTTGCGAAATACGCGGAACTGTTCGGGGACGAAGAAACGGCTGATCTCGCACGGCTTCAGGTAAGCAATTATTTCAAATGCGGCGTCAACCGCATCACCGAGCGGGTTTACCACGGATATCAAAACGGCGGCTTATATCAGGGCGAAGACGGCTGGGGCAGAGGGACCGGATGGTTCATGTTCGCGCTCGGGACCGTTCTGAAGTACTGCCCGGACGACGCGACGGCCGAGAGAAGCGTGAAGTTCATCGATAAAACGATGAAGTACCGGCTCGACGACGGCAGCTTCCCGTGGAGTTTTTCCGAACCGAGAGAATCCGCTCCCTCCGATTCGTCGGCTACCGGCATGATCATGTGGGGCGTGATGAAAGCCAAAGAGAACGGTCACTTCGGGAACGTCTCGCTCGACGAGATCACGCGTTCCGCTAAGGCGCTGCTCGCCGACATTCACGAAGGCGGCGTCGTCCGCGGAACGAGCGGACCGTCCGGAGGATGGGGCGCCTACAACAGCGACGGACACGGAAACTATAACACGACTTACGACGAAAACAACGGATGGGGACAGGGCGGCACGCTCTGCTTCCTCGCCGCGTATCTGAACTATCTGAAAAACAACTGATTTCTGCGACGTCAAAACGGTCCCCGGCGCGAGCCGGGGACCGTTTTGCGTTATTTCCGGAGGAAACTCATTTTATCTCAAGAATGAATTCGATGATGAACGCGGAGCTCCACGAAAAGTGATCGCATCCGCACCCTTTGCGCTCGAGAGAGTCGTAGTTTTCGTAGATCTCGGGCAAAAGATCGTAACACATATTCAGGATATACTCTTTGATCTCCCTCGCGGTATCGGCGTACCCGTAATCGTACAGTCCCTTGACCGCGAAGAACGCGACGTTGAGCCACGTCAGACCTCTCCAGTAATCCTTGTCGTGCCCTTTGTCGTTGTATGCGACGGAGGGCATTCCGGGATAGAATTCCGAGGTGTCGCGGGCGTGTTTGTGCATCGACTCCGCCCGGTCCTTCGGGGCGATGCCGATGAACAGCGGCATAAAGCTCGCGGGGGAGAGAACGGAGCTGAACTCTCCGGTCAGCCGGTTCCGGTCGACGTACGCGCCGATCTTTTCGTCGTAAAGGGACGCCTCCGCCTTCTTTGCGAGTTCTTTTTCCTTCCTCTTCCACTCCGCGGACGGCTCGCCGAGGATCTCCGCCATCTCCGCCATCGACCGGTAGTACAGGACCATATAGCAGTTGAGATCTATCGGATAAAGCTCGGTGATGGGCCATCTGTCCCAGCGCGGCGAATTGTCCCAGCCGGACTCGTATCTCGCCGCCTCGTAATCGTCCTTTTCGATATCCCGCTGCGCGGAATAAAAGAACATCGTCCCGTCGTAACGCTCCCTCGTCCAGAATTCCTCGTATCTGACTGACCGCTCGTAATTCCTGCGGAGAAAATCGGTATCCTTCGTCCGCTTATATACGGTCAGTATCCCCCACGGGAAGACGGGCGGCTTCGAGCAGTTGTCCGCAAGAAAGCCCCTCAGCGTTATGACGTCCGGGAGCATCCCGTTCTCGCACTGGAATTTTGCGAAACAGTCGATCGTATCCTCGGCGAGCACGCTGTTGTACCTCGACACGGTCATCCCGTGGAACACGGAATCCCAGTTCCAGAGGCCGGGACAGCCGGGCCACGGCGAGATCGCGGGGATGTTCCCCCAGGGCATATTTTCCTTGTTCAGGGTGTTTTCGTCGATGACCTCGTAGGCGCGCGACATAAGGGCGAGGTCTCTTTCCGAGAGTTTTCCCTTATACTGTCCGAGCCATTCTTCCTTACTCAATACGTACACGGTACGACCTCCTTTTTTTGTATTTTTCAGCGGACGTCTATCTGCCCGCGTTCCGGGAACGAGAGCGTGAGCCCGAGCTTGTCCGCGATCAGGTTGACGGGTATCATCGGAACCCCGTCGACGGCGTAAAGCTCGTATCCGAGATATTTCTTTACGCCGTTGTCACGGTAGAAGCGGGAACCGACGGTGAACGTCATCGTCTTCCCGCCGCGCCATTCGAGCGTCAGCTTTCCGGTCTTCGCGTCCCAGACGGAGAAGTCTTCGAACATACCGATGCCCTGACCGTCCCAGTGGCTCTTCTGACAGTACCCGACAAGCGTGTCTCCCGCGGGGGACGTTTCAAAAGGAGTTTTCACGTTAAAGGTCCTGCCGTTGAAAATCAGAGCCGCGGGATACGGGTCCCCGCTGTCGGAAAGATTTCTGACGTCCGACGAACTCACGTACGTATGCGGAGGAAGCGTGATCCTGACGGTATCGCCCGTGAGTTTTTCGGGCGGGATATCGATGAAATACTCCTTATCCCAGGGCTTTGTATTCTCGTCTATGCTTAGCTGGATCCTCTTGAAGCCGGAATCCGTCATACTGCCGTATTCCATCACAAAGCGCAGGTCGTCGCCGAGCTTTGCGTTGAAGACGATCCGGCTGTAATGCTTGCCCGACAGCGCGTCCGGAAGACGGACGTACGCCTTCGCCTGTTTGTCTGAATCGTTGTAAATCTTCCCGTCTTTGATCGAAATGCCGCTTTCGGGATCGAACGCGTATTTCTTCAGGTCGATATCGAGGAGCACGACGGCGTGATCTTCCTCGTTCCTCGCTTCAAAGGGTACGGGGTCGTCCGCGCCGTTCGTGAACTCGGCGAACCCGTCCGGGTACAGGAACACCCTGTCCTGCGGGTACAGATGACCGATCCTCTTCAGCTGATGTTCGGTCGGGACAACGTTCAGGGACGGATCGATCCCGCCCGACGTGTAAACGTCTCTCAGAACGTCGAGATAGCCGAAACCGACGAGATCGGCGGCGGGCATGATGTAGTGGCCCTCGCCGTATTCGTTCCACGTCGCCACCCAGACGAAGTTTTCAAGCCACGTTTTCTCCGCCGGATGCTCGATCAGCCATTCGTCCCTCATCCACTCGTTCGTCTCTCTGAACTGTTCGACCGTGGCGAGAGGGGTCCTGCCCTCGTCCCATCCGACGACGTTTGCTCCCATGCCGACGGTGGGGACGTACGTTTCTCCTCTTTCCTTCGCGCGGGCAACGGTGATCTCCGTCGTTTCCTTCACGTTTTCCGGGTCGTAGCTGTCCCTGCCGAGATTGTATGAGAAGAAGCCGTCTCCGTGATCTCCGATCCACAGGACTCCGTCGAATCCGAGTTTTCTTACTTCCTCGTCAAGATATTCCTGAGCATCGCGAAACTTTTCCTCACCCCAGTTTTCTCTGCCGTACATGAAGCCGCCGAACGAAGCGAGCACCAACTTGTTTTCGATCGTCATGTACCTCGGGTCCTTGAAGTAGTGCTCGATGAAATACGGGACGTAGTACGTTCGCCACGCGTTCATATCGACGGGATACAGCGCGTTGGCCGATTCCCATATCAGGCAGTATTTCATCATATCGCTGTATTTCGCGTACTTGTAACCCCTGTCAAGCTGATTGCCGTGGCGGGTGGTGAGAGGGGCGTTGTTCTCCTGGGCGTAGAAGCAGACCGCCTGGAAGTCGATCCCGTGCTCCACCATGAATTTGATCTCCCAGTCGGCGGACTCGGGGGATCCCTCGTCGTAATATCCGAGAACGGGCTTCACGTCCTTATGGGGCGTGATGCAGTCCCAGCCGAGATGATCGCCGTTGTACCACAGGTTGCAGACGTTCAGCCCGAGGGTGTATTCGTCGGCGCCTTCCGGCGGGACGGGAACGGGCACGTAGTCGGGGTGCTCGTACGTCTCGTAGAGATACACGTTGTCGATCCACACGTCGCCGGAGGAATAGTTCCTGAACGCGACGGCGTCGGCGGCGAGGTCCGCGCCGAGCGGGACCGTCGCTCTCTTTATGCCGTTGATCCAGACGGTCCCGGCGCCTGCGCCGGAGGCCTCCAGCCGTATATCGTAGGGAACGTTCTTCACGTACTTATATACTTCGTCGCCGTTGACTCTGATCGTATCGTCGTCGAACGACATATTGAGCACGTCGTCTCCGCCGTCCTTCAGGACGAAGGCGAAATCGGTCCCCGAGAGGTCGGGAAGGATCGAGAACTCGGCGTTGAACGGTCCGTCGACTTCATACGACGCCCTTTCCGCGGAACCGCAGGCGCCGACCCTGAGCCATCTGTACAGTCCCATGCTTCCGTCCCATCTGTCTCCTATCGACCCTTCACGGATATTTGCGCCGGAGTCGCAGTAAGCGCCCGACGCCTCCCAGCCGAAGGGCACGGAGCCCACGGGGTTTTCCGCGGCGAACTGCTCGTATACGGAATAGTTGGCTTCGGCGTGCGAGAGAGCCGGATCGTATGAAACGGTCCCCTCGTCCGTCGACCCCAGCAGGAAGGTGCGGATATTGGCGTTTACGCCTTTCGTGAGAAGGCCGAACGTCCCGCAGTCCGTTCCGTTTATACCGACGTCGGCGCGCTCCCCGTAAAGGTCGACCGTGATCTCAAAGTTGAAATATGAGACGCCGCTTCTCTCAAGGAGCGGATCGAGGCTGCCGTCCTCTTTCCGGATATTCCACGCCCCGTTCTTCGTCTCCAGTACGAGAACGGGATCGCCCGCGTCGTTTTTAAGGGCTATCACTGCGCCGTCAAAGCCGGAGGTGAACGTCATCCCGGTCCTGAACGTCAGCCGTCCTTTCGACGTGACGTTTATATCTCTTATCAGGGCGGACGAATCGTCCGTCGCGTTGTCGTTTATGATCCCGGGCTCGTATCCCGCGTTGGCGGTGAGATCGTACGACCATCCCGACGATCCCCAGCCGTAATACGCCGTGTGATAAATAAACTGATACGCGTCGCGGTCGCAGTCGCAGAGGATAAAGCGCGCCTCGTCGCCCGCGGCGACCTCCGCCGGGTAAACTCTCGTTTCGCGGTCGTATCCGTCGGCTCTTTCCGCGGTGACCGTTATTTTGTCTCCGTCAGCCGAGGCGGAGACGGAGTAGCCGTCCCCGAGGTCGAGCGCGCCGCTTATGAGCGCGGTCAGCCCGTCCCCGCCCTCGGGCAGGGATACGTTCAGCCGACCGTGATCGGCGCAGACGTACTTTTCCTCGAACCGGTCGAGCGCCTCCCCCGTTTTCGCGGGGCAGTCGACGAACCGGAAGGAGTCGCCGCGTCCGTCGGCGGACACGTTCACCGTGACGGGATCGCTTTCCGCCTTCGCGCCGTCGATCCCCTCGAGCGCCTTCGTTATCACGCTGAACGTGAGCGCCGCGGGATCGCCGTCGGTACGGGACAGGATCCTGACGGAATACTCCGACGGATCCTTGCCGAGCAGAGCGAGCAGGGCGTCCCCGACGCCGCTTTCCGTGAAGACCCCCTCCGCGTGAAGAACGGAGTGTTCACGGCAGAGAAGCGAGTCGATCTCCGAGAGTGCGCCGCAAAGCTCCTCGTCGCGCATCGGCGCCTCCGGGCATCCGATCTGCTTCGGCGAGAGCGTCGAGAGGCCGCGCCTCAGTATCAGCCGCGCTTCTTTTTCCTCCGTTTCGACCTTCCGCCAGTCCTCGTCGAACATTCTTTCGTTGACGAACGAAACGCTTACCGTCTTTTCGAGCTCCTCTCCGGGAGAAAGGGCGTTGTATTCCGAAATGAGCTCGGAGAGCCGATCCTCCCGAAACAGAGCTCTGTAAATCGAGATATCGAGGCCGAGCGCGCTCACGAAAAGGTTCGAAAGCGTCCCGGCGTTCAGCGTTCCCGGCGCGCCGAATTCCGCGTGAAGAGCGCCGTGCTCCGCGCAGAACAGAGTCTCTTCCATATTATCGACGGCGTCGGAAAGAGGATCCTCTTTGAGCGCCGTTTCGTCCGATCCGGGAAGCTCTCTGAATCTGTAAATGATCGTCGCGAACTGCTCCCTCGTCGCGTTTCCCCGCGGGTCGAGGCAGTCTTCGCCCTTGATCCTGTTCCCCTTTATGATCCCTTTGTCCGTCGCCCAGGCGACAGCCGTCCTCGCCCAGTCGCTGACGGCGGACGCGTCCGGGAACCGATCGATCGACTCGCCCGACGACGTGTCGAGCCCTTTGAAGTCGGCGTACCGGAAGAGCATCGTCACGAGTTGCTCGCGCGTGATCCTGTCGTCGGGGGAGAACGTCGTCCCGGACGTTCCCATCACGACGCCGTTGTCCTTTGCCCAGAGCGTCGCCGCGGCGTACCATTCGCCGTCCGCGACGTCCTTGAAAACAGGGCGGTAGTCGATCGCGGGCGATCCCTCCTGCCGCCACAGAACGGTGACGACCATCGAGCGGGTCATGGTCCCCTCGGGGTCGAACATTCCGCCGCCGACGCCCTGCATCAGGCCGTGCTCCGCGGCGTACTCCACGTACTGATAGCTCCAGCGGTCCTCCGCAACGTCGAAAAACCGCGCGGCGGCCGCCGCGGGGATTGCGGCGGAGACCGCCGCCGCGATCATAAAGACCGCGAGGATCAGAGACAGGGTTTTTTTCATCTTTCGTTCCTCTTTCAGACGATTCTTTTCTTTGATTATAGCAGACAAATCGGGATTTTGCAATCGTTATCGCGCCGATCCGCGCGCGCGCCGCCGCCCGATCCGCAGTCACTCCGGGGACGCGGACCGCGTATCGAAAAAACGCCCCCGAAAAAACGAAAAAACCGTAGTTTTTCACACGAAAAAGATGAAAACTACGGATTTTTGCTTGCCACGCCCGGCTTTTGTGTCGCGCTTTTTCGACCCTCGTCAGGCGGGACCGCCCTCTTTGCGAACTCCTCGCCGCTCCTCGTCGCCGATCCCTCGAACCAGACGCTCTCGTAATCGGCAGTCGGCGGTCTTCCGCGCTTTTCCCGTATCGCGCGGAACCAAAACCTGACGTACGACGGGATCAGGATCACCGCGGGCATGAACGGCCCGAGATATACGTTCTGTATCGCGTGGCCGTATTCGTGCATACGGATACGCTCGTCCCCCTCCGGCGCGATGAAAAAGAGGCCGAGCGACAGCCCCCATCCGACGCCCGGGATATCGAACGACCATCCCCAGCCGAACTTTACCGGTTTACGGCCGCCGATACGGATGAACAGAGCCGCCGCGGCACCGGAAAGTACGGCGGGCGCGCCCCACGTGAACGAGAGCAGGTAAAACGCCCACCGCCTGCGCGGAGCCCTGAAGACGGGATCGCGCCGGCATCTGATCCGCAAAAGCGCGTAAAGTACAGCCGATACAGTCGCGTATCCGGCGAGTGACAGAAGGACTGTCATCGCGTCTCTTTCTCTTCCGGGATCTTCGGAAGCGTTTCGTCGGACGGCGAGATCCCGTATCTTTCAGACAGCTTATCGAGGAACGAGGACAAAAGACCGTTCATCACGGTGTAGTCGAAGGAGAGTATCTCCTCCGGCGTACGGACGTATTTCCCGCCCCGTTTTATGCTCTCGGCGGAGTCCTCGAGCCCCGCCGCGGCGATCTCGGGATTCAGCTCCATATGGGTCTGAAAGCCGTAAACGAGGGGCGCGTAGCGCACGATCTGACGCGGACAGCCGTCGCTTTCGGCGATCACGGCGCAGTCTGCGGTCAGGCCGGGCATATCGTTGTGCCATTCTCCCGCGTCGAACGTATCGGGGAAAGAGGCGAAGAGCGGGTCGGCTCTTCCGGCGGCGGTCAGCCTTGCCGTCACGTGACCGATCTCGCTCTCCGGACTCTTCGAGTACGGCGCGCCGAGCGCCTCCCCTATGAGTTGGGCGCCGAGGCAGACGCCGACGACCATCCTCCCGCCGTCGACGTATTTCTTTATGAGCTCTCTCTCCGCCGCGGCGTCGAAATAATCGCTTTCCTCTTTCGTCGTGGCGGGGCATTGCCACCCGCCGAGGACGACGAGAAAATCGGCGTCCGGCTCCGTCGGGACCGACTCCCGGAGCCAGCATTTTGTGACGGCGGTCTCCCAGCCGTTCCTCTTCGCCCACGCGCCGTATTCTCCCGGCGCGACCCAATCGTTTTGCTGAATGAAGCGTATTTTCATCTCATACCTCTCGGAATGACGTTCGTCTCTGAATCATTCTATCAAAAAAAGATCAAAAAAACAAGACGGTAAGCGCAGTGCTCTAAAGGACAGTAAATAAAAACCGGCTGAGGTAAGGAAAGCTTATCCTTATTTCAGTCGGTTTTTGTCGCATATCGGCGCAAGCAGGACGTTTGTGTGCCAAACGTCGAAAAGAATGATGATTGCCCTGACGGGCAAATGATGAGCCTCCCTTCGGTC
>JAFSWB010000068.1 GCA_017444735.1 Clostridia bacterium
ATTTCAGGCGCGCCTGAGGGAGACGGTCGCAAAAATCGAAAAGAACGTTCCCTCCGCCTCCGTCTATCTGTGGGACAATCTCGCCTTGGAAAAAGGGCACATAACGCGGCATACGGGCGTGAACAACGACGTTTTCCTCCGAAAAATGGGAAACGCGATCAGCCTGTGCGAGTGTATTCAGAACGCTCTCGACGGCAAAACCGGCGTCTGGGGCAGAGAGTTCCTCGAAAAAGAATACCGATAACCGTAAATCGGACCGAAAGGATCAGTCGATATGAAAAAACTTATTTCCGTCCTTCTCACAGCGATAATGATCGTATCCGTCTGTATGACGGCACCCCCAGTGTCCGCGGCGAAAAGCGGCTTCTCCGACGTGGCGGATGACCGCTGGAGCGCGGCGTCGATAAAATACGCCGTCGACAAAGGTTATATGAAAGGCGTCGGAGGGGATAAATTCGACCCCGAAGGGTCTCTGACCCGCGCAATGGTCGCCACCGTTCTGTGGCGGCGCGAGGGCGAACCCGCGCCGGCCGCGCCGAGCGGATTCACCGACGTCCCGTCGAACGAGTGGTATACCGACGCCGTCGCGTGGGCCAAAGAGACGGGCGTCGTCAAAGGCATCACCGACAAGACGTTCGAACCGGACGGTCTCATCACAAGAGAACAGCTCGCGACGATGCTGTTCCGCTTCTCGTCGACCGCGCCCGTCGCGGTCCCCGAGCGCGCGGATCTCGCGCCGTTCTCCGACGACGAAAAAGTCAGCGAATGGGCGAACGAACCGCTCGGATGGGCGGTAGAAGCGGGTCTTATCAAAGGCACGGACGGCAACCGCCTCGCCCCCGACGGCAACGCCACCCGCGAGCAGTTCGCCGCGATAATCGAGCGCTATGACGACAATTTCATACTCAAATATAACGAACCCGTCCTTTTCTCTCAATATACCGAAAAGCCCTATCCGCTCGTCGGTAACGCGGACGTTTACGTCGCGGTCGACGGGAACGACTCGAATCCCGGAACGTTTGAGGAACCGCTCGCCTCGTTCGCCGGGGCGGTCGCTAAAGTCCGCGAGATAAAGGCGGAAAAGACGGCCGGCGATATCGTCGTCGCGTTCAAAGCGGGGAACTACGGTCCGGTCGAACTCACGCTCGGTCCGGAGGACGCCGGTTCCGAAAATCAGAGGATCGTCTACTGCAGATACGGCGACGGAGACGTCGTCTTCGATAACGGAGCCACGCTGACGGAGTCCGATTTTCTCCCTCTTGAAGACGGGGAAAAGGCGATGTTCAGCGATAGAGCGGTCGGTAAAATAAAAAAACTCGATATCGGTTCCGTTCTCGGAACGGTCCCGTCGTACGACGATTTCGCCGTTTTCAGCGACACGGATATCTGCTCGGTGGCTCGTTTTCCGAACAGATATCCCGACGGCAGCGAACAGTTCCTCAGCGTGGCGGAGACGTACGATCCCGACAATCTCCGCATCGTCAACAAATACGTCGCCAACAGGTTCGCGAAGTACGACGGGTCCGTGTTCCCGGAAATGAGGATATACGGATATCTCGTCCGCGGCTACAGGAAGGATACCTTCGAAATCGAATCCTACGACTCGGAGAACGAACTTCTGAGAGTCGGGAAAAGCTCGTCCGGCGAGTTCGGCGGGAGACTCAGAGAAGAATGGCGCGACGTCGACGGAGAGGGCATCAGGATGATCGTCCTGAACGTCCCCTACGAGCTTGACGCCGAAGGGGAATACTGGCTGGACCATGAGACCGGGACCCTTTACCTGTACGATCCTCACGGGGACTACCACGTCCCCATGGCTCACGGCGAGGACCGTATCCGCGGCGTCGTCGTGTACGACACCGGCGACGGATACCCGGCGGAGAGCGGATACTGCGCGATATACGCGGAGGACACGGGATTCATCACGTTCAGAGGTCTCCGCTTCACCAACAACGTCGACAATTTCATAATGGGATACAGGACCTCCGGCTTCGAGATCGACAGGTGCAGATTCGACTGCGACAACGGCCGCGATATGATTCTCTTCGAGAAATCGCTTCCCGGTCAGCCCCTCGGCCTGAAGATCACGGACAGCGAGTTCGATCTCTGCGTGGGACGTCACGTCTACGTTTTCGACGACGCGGACGGTCCCGACAGATTCACCGACAGAAGCGACGTTCTCGTTGACAACTGCCTGTTCGCGCACTCGAATCTGTCGTTCGACGCGGAGGCCGCGCTCAATCTCCACTGCTGCAGCGGAGGGACCGTCTCTCACAACCGGTTCGAGAACTGTCACCGCTACGCCGTGATGTTCTCGGGCTCCTGCGACGTGGTGGTCGAGTACAACGACTTCCACTCCGCCATGACGAACTCGGACGACGGCGGCGTGACGCGGAGCAGCAGCGACGTCCTGGGCAACAACGTGGTGCGCTACAATTTCTACAACAGGGTGTCGGGCGGTATCGCGGGGCGCATGGCCCATTACTGCGACAACGGCGACTGCGGCTCCGAGTTTTATTCCAATCTGCTCTACTACGCGGGCGCGGTCGGTTACTCCGGCCCCGCCGGCAGGGACAATACCCTCCGCGACAACGTCATGATCGGCAACGGAACGAGCGTTTTCTGCGGATCGTTCACCGTCGAGGGCGGAGACGGGAAGATCGTGGTCGGGAACGGCGAGGAAGGCCTGATATACTCTCTGAGGGATCAGTGGCTCAGGGCGTTCGGTTATTGTGAAACGGTCCCCGGCTACGCCGAAGCTCTCCGTGAGAGAAGGCCGGGCGTCGATTCCCTGATACTGGATTTCGACCGTGCGGGCGAAAAAGACTTCATCCTCGCTCCGACGAACTCGTTCATCGGGAATCTGTTCATAAACAGCGACGCGGCGGCGCTGATCGATTTTAGGGAACTTGCGGAAAGATACGTCACGAACGAGAACAACGAGGGATATACCTTTGACCAAAACCCGGTATTCGTCAACCCGACCCGCGGCGATTACCGCATCCGCGAGGGCGCCGGGTTCCCGGATATCCGATTCGAAAAGATCGGGAGATATTGAGCCGGGGATCTGTACGAAAGGAAGATAAAAATGGCGACGGATATAATGAAAGGCGAATTCGAGGTATTGACAGGCGAACCGGAAACGGGCAGGTGGTACACGGTACCCGTGGAGGGGACCGTGTCTTCGGACGGGTCGCGCTGGAGGGGTATTATCAGAAAGGGCGCCTCCGACAATCTGCTCGTGTTTTTCGTGGGAGGCGGGCTGAGCGTCGATCCGTTTTCCGCCGCGAGGTCTCATTACAGGACCGATTCCAAGGGAAACGGCTTTTATTGTCCCTTCATTTCGGAGGGCGGTATCGAAGAAGAAAAACGGCTGACGGAGGAGGGCATAACGGCGGACGATCCTTCAAACCCTTTTCACGACTGGACCGTTATAATGCCCGCGTATACGACAGGAGACCTTGATATCGGGACGACGGAAAGAGAATACCGGAGTCTCGACGGACGCCCGGGGACGATCTTCTATCACGGATATACGAACTATACGGCGTTTCTCGAAAAGGCGATCGGGATCCTCGGGAAATCGTTTTCAAATCTCATCGTGGGCGGGTACAGCGCGGGCGGATTCAGCGCCTCGCTCCTCTTTGACGATACCGTGTCCCGTCTCGAAATCAGCGGCTCCCGCTGCGTCGTCGTCGACAGCTCGCTTTTTATCCTCGACTGGCGGCGCGTCCTCGAAAGCGAGTGGGACGCCCCCGAACATATCCGCAGAATATCGAAAACGGACGATCTTTCGTATGACGGGATAAAATATCTCAACGACAGGTACGGCGGCGAGGTGAAGATCGTCTATTGCTGTTCCGTAAGGGATTATGCCCTGTCGCAGGTCCAGGTGTACTACGACGGGCTCCTCGGCGATATGCCCGCGGAGCCATCCCCTGACGCGGGGGACAGATTTCAGGCGCGCCTGAGGGAGACGGTCGCAAAAATCGAAAAGAACGTTCCCTCCGCCTCCGTCTATCTGTGGGACAATCTCGCCTTGGAAAAAGGGCACATAACGCGGCATACGGGCGTGAACAAC
>JAFSWB010000069.1 GCA_017444735.1 Clostridia bacterium
AAAAACGGCGATAGAAAAAGCACATAAAATGGAAAAATCCGTAGGATTTTCACCTCAAAAAGATGAAAACTACGGATTTCTGTTTGCTTTATTCGATTTTTAACCCGTGCTTTTTCGATCTGCGCTAAGTGCGACAGCCCCCGTAGATCTCCTTCGCGTAGTTCACCGCTTCCATCGCGTCGCGGCAGTATCTGTCCGCGCCGATCGCCTCGGCGTATTCGGGCGTCAGGACGGCGCCGCCGACGGCGACCTTAACGCCCGGAGCGCGCTCGTGGATCAGCTTCACGGTCTCCTCCATCGCGGGGACCGTCGTCGTCATCAGCGCGCTGAGGCCGACGAGCGAGACGCCGCGGCGGAGAGCCGCCTCGAGGACGGCCTCCGGCGGCACGTCGCGGCCGAGGTCGTAAACGGTGAATCCGAAGTTTTCAAGAAGCGTGCGGACGATATTCTTTCCGATGTCGTGGATGTCGCCCTTCACCGTGGCGAGAACGACGCCTCCGCGGTCTTTTCCTTCCTCCTTCTTCATTGACCTTTTGATGACGTCGAACGCGGCGGACGCCGCCTCCGCGCTGAGAAGAAGGGACGGCAGGTAGATCCGTTTTTCTCCGAAATCCGCGCCGACGCGGTCGAGCGCGGGGATTATGAAGCGGTCGATCACCTCGAGCGGCTCCGTGTCCCGGAGAAGCTCCGCGGTCAGCTCCGCGGCGCGCGGCGCGACCCCGAGTCTCACGGCGTCCGTGAGAGACGAGATCGTCTCTTCGGCGGCGGGCTTTTCCTCTCCCTCCTCCGCCGCGATATAGCGGGAAAACCCGGGATCGGCGCCGGCGAGCGCGGCGTGAGCCCGGAACGTGTTCATAATGAGACGCGAGGACGGATTTACGATCGCGGCGTCGAGTCCGCGCGAGAGCGCCTCGGCGAGAAAGACGGAGTTCAGAGTGTCTCTCCCCGGAAGGCCGAAAGAGACGTTCGAGACGCCGAGCGAGACGGCGACCCCGAGCTCGCGCTTTATCAGAGAGACCGAGTCGAGCGTCACGCGGGCGGCGAGCGGATCGGCGCTGACCGCCATAACGAGCGGATCGATGACGATATCGCGCTTTTCAATGCCGTACAGTCGGGCTCTTTCGCATATCTTCCGCGCGACGGCGAGCCGTCCTTCCGCCGAATCGGGGATCCCGTCCCCGTCGAGCGTGAGACCGATCACGACCCCGCCGTATTTCGCGGCGAGCGGAAGGATCGAGTCGAGGACCTCGTCTTTTCCGTTGACGGAGTTGACGAGCGCCTTGCCGTTGACGGCGCGAAGAGCGCTTTCCATCGCGGCGGGATCGGACGTGTCGATCGCGAGAGGAAGCGCGCTGACTTCTCCGACGCCCTCGACGAGCGTCCGCAGAACGGACCTCTCGTCGATCCCGGGCAGCCCCGCGTTGACGTCGAGGATATCGGCGCCGTTTTCTTCCTCTTTGGCGGCTTCCTCGTAAATCACGCCGTAGTTTTCTTCTTTAAGAGCTTCCTTTATTTTCTTTTTTCCGGTCGGGTTTATTCTCTCTCCGATGACGGCGGGGACGTCCCCGATGACGCGCGCCCTCATACCGGAGGTGACGACGGCGGCTTCGCGCGGCGTCACGGCGGGCGGCGCGATCCCGCGCGCCGCGTCGGCGACCGCTTTTATATATTCCGGAGTCGTGCCGCAGCATCCTCCGACCGCGCGAACGCCTTTTTTGACAAATCCGGCGAGGACGGAGGCGAATTCGCCGGGCGATACGTCGTATACGGTCCTGCCGTCCCTCACGGACGGAAGACCCGCGTTCGGATTGACGATGACGGGCGCGTGCGAATATTCAAGAAGCGTGTCGACCGTTTCCCTCATCCTGTCCGGGCCGAACCCGCAGTTGACGCCGACCGCGTCGGCGCGCAGGCCGTCGAGAAGCGCGGCGACGGCGATCGGATCGGCGCCCGTCATAAGGCGCGAGGACTCGTCGAAGACGCACGTCGCGAAGACGGGAAGGGAGGTCGCCTCTTTCGCGGCGAGGACCGCCGCTTTCAGCTCATAGGCGTCGTTCATCGTCTCGATCAGGACAAAGTCGGCCCCGCACGCCTCGCCGATCGCGGCCGTCTCCTTGAAGATACCGACCGCGTCCTCGAACGGGAGGTCGCCGAACGGCTTGAGCATCCGTCCCGTCGGCCCGACGTCGAGCGCGACGAGGGGTCTCTTTCCCGTTTTCTTTTCGTGCTTTTCCGCCGCCTCGCGCGCGATTTTGACGGCTGACGAGATTATCTCCTCGAGAGGGCGGTCCCCGCCCCTTCCGAATTTGAGAGAGTTCGCTCCGAACGTGTTCGTCGTCACGACGTCCGCGCCCGCCTCAAGATACGAGAGATGGACTCCGAGCACTTCGCCGGGGCGGTCGACGCACCACGTTTCGGGAAGCTCTCCGGGCAGAAGGCCGCGCTCTTGCAGAGCGGTCCCCATCGCTCCGTCGAATATGACGGCGCGGTCTTTTATTTCAGAAAACGGATTTCTCATTTTTACACCTCTGTTATTCCCTGAACGGCCGTGACCGATTTCACGGGGACGAGAAGGAGCGATCCGGTGAGCGTGATCCCCGCCCGCCGCGCCCCGTCGACAAACGAGAGCAGATCGCGCTCGAAGGAGAGCGGAAGATCGCCGAAGCCTGGGCTGAAGCGGGGACGGACTTTTCCGTACCGCTTTTTCAGCTCCGCGCTGACGGCGGCGGCGGCTCCCTCGACCGCCGCGGAGGCGACGGCGTCGGCGACGAGCGCCTTCGCGGGAGACGACGCGGAATATTTGGCGATGAGACGGTCGACGGCGGGACCGGCGGTCACGGCGAACAGAACGGCGAGATTACAATCCGCGAGATTTTTCGCGAGCGACGCGGAATCCGCCTTCGCAAAGCCGAAATCGACGCCCGACGGGCGGACCGATATTCGGCACGTCCTCATGACGCCACGAACGGAGAGCGCGTCCTTTACGCCGCGGACGCACTCGTCGAAAAGCGGCGAAAGATCGCCCTCCGGGGGATTTTTCATCCCGAGATACCTGACGTATTCTTTTTCGGAGATCACGATCTCGTCGGGGGAGAGCCGGAACGGCTCCGGAGGACCGAACGTCATGGCGACACTTCCTTTTTCAGATTGGTTGACGGAGTATCGCTCCGACGGCTCCCGCGATCGCGGCGGCGGTCTCCGGACGGTTCATCGAATAGACGTGGACCGCGCGAATCCCGTTTGCGAAAAGATCGACGATCTGCTCCGCGGCGTAGATGACGCCCGCCTGCGCCATGGCGCGGGGGTCGGACGAATATCTGTCCACGATCTGCCTGAATCTCTGCGGAAGGTCCGTGCCGGACAGAGCGCAGATCCTTTTTATCTGGTTCCCGTTCGTCACCGGCATGATCCCGGCGATCACGGGGACGGTGATCCCCGCCTCCCTGATCTTATACATAAAGTTGTAAAGGACGTTGTTGTCGAAGAACATCTGCGTCGTGAAGAAGGAACAGCCCGCCTCCTCCTTGACGCGGAGATTTTCGATATCCTCCTTCTGCGACGGGGACTCCGGATGGCCCTCCGGATAGCACGCGCCGCCGATGCAGAATCCGCCGTAGTCGGCGATATCGGCGACGAGATCGGACGCGTGACGGTAGTCGCCCCGATGCGGATCGGCGTCCGCCGGGCGGTCGCCGCGGAGAGCGAGGACGTTTTCTATCCCGCGCCCGCGCAGGGAGTCAAGGCGCGCTTTGATACCCGCCCTGTCCGACGACAGGCACGTCAGATGAGCCAGCGCGGTGACTCCGAATTCATTTTCGACGGCGTCCGCGAGCTCAAGGGTGAGCCCCGCGGTCGTGCCGCCCGCCCCGTACGTGACGCTCATGAACGAAGGGGAGAGCGAGGCGATCTTCCGCGCGGCCTCCTTGACGTCGCACAGCGCGGTGTCCGCTTTCGGAGGAAAGATCTCGAACGAGAGAGACGGGAGCGGGCCCGAGATTATTTCGGTTATCTTCATTTTTTATAACCGCCGTTTCTGTTTCAGTATTCCGATATCAGTTATTTTACCATTCTTCACGGCGTAAATCAACGGAAAGTTATACGAAGAGTCGAAATTTCCGCATCATTTTTGAAGAAATAAAAATACGGTTGATTTAATTTTCAATAAATGGTAGAATATAAGTTAAACTGGGAACGTATGGGCTTTTCGGAAAAGTCCGAAAAACAGTAAAGGAGTTCTGCGATAATGAGCGAATACGTAATCTATACCGATTCGGCGTGCGATATCTCCCCGGAAATGCTGAAGGAGTGGGGATGCGAATACCTTCCGCTCACCTTCAAATTCGAGGGATCGGATGAAGAATATAAAGACGGCTCGATGGACACGAAGGAATTTTACGCGAGGATGCGCGAGGGAAGCGTCGCGAAGACCGCCGCGGTCAACTCGGAGACGTTTCTCAAGGCGTTTGAGGCGATCCTCTCGGGCGGGACGGATATCCTCTACGTCGGATTCTCGTCCGGTCTTTCCACGACGTACAATTCCGCGCGTCTGGCGGCGGAGCAGCTGAGGGAAAAGTATCCAGACCGCAAGATCATAACGGTCGACTCGCTCTCCGCGTCGGCCGGGTTCGGTCTTATCGTTTATCTCACGGTCGAAAAGAAAAACGCGGGCGCCTCGATCGAGGAGGCGGCGGCGTTCGCCGAGGAAATGAGATTCCACCTCTGCCACTGGTTCACGGTCGACGATCTCGTCTACCTGAAGCGCGGGGGAAGGATCAGCCCCACTCTCGCGTTCGTGGGGAACGCGCTCGGCATCAAGCCGGTCCTCCACATGGACGACGAGGGCCATCTCATAAGTATGTCGAAGGTCAGAGGAAGACACGCGTCGATACGCGCCCTCGCCGACAAGTACGGCGAGCTCGCGCTCGATCCGAAGGACGGGACCGTCTTTATCTGCAACGGCGACTGTGAAAAGGACGTCCGTGACCTCGAGGATATGCTCGCGGGCCGTTACGGAGCCAGAGTCAAGACGGTCACCCCCACCGGCACCGTTATCGGAGCGCATTCCGGACCCGGAACGCTCGCGCTCTTCTTCGTCGGAGAACACAGATAAAGAGGGGCGTCTGCGCCCGGACTTTATACGGGAGGATCAACTGATGTTCAAGGGACAGAAAAACGAGCCGGAGAAGGCGCGCAGACCGCGCGCGGAACAGCCGGCCGATAAAAAGCCGAAAACGAAGAAGACAGAGGGGAAAAAGAAGGAGCCTTACGATCTCAAGTATCTCACGGGTCTTCTTATGGCGAAAATGGCGTTCGGAGGGGCGAAAAGACTGCGTTCCAACGCCGACAAGGTAAACCGTCTCAACGTGTTTCCGGTCCCCGACGGGGATACCGGTGACAATATGAGAATGACGATAGAGAGCGGTATCGCCGCTATCGAAAATCTCGACACCGACGATCTCGCCGAGGTCATGAGGGTCTTCTCTCACGGAATGCTCCTCGGCGCGAGAGGCAATTCCGGCGTCATCCTCTCCCAGTTCTTCGCCGGGATCGCAAAGGGCTTCGAGGGAGCGGTCAAGGCGGACCCGTACACACTCGGGAGAGCGCTTCAGCTCGGAGTAAAGCAGGCGTACGCTTCCGTTATGACCCCGACCGAGGGGACGATCCTCACCGTCGCGAGAGAGGCGGTCGAATACGCCGTCGACGCGATAACGCCGCAGACGACGATCCGCTCGTTTTTCGCCGATCTTGTCGGCGAGATGCACGAATCTCTCGAACGCACTCCCGAGGCGCTCGCCGTCCTGAAGGAGGCGGGAGTCGTCGACAGCGGAGGCGCTGGACTGCTGTATATAATGGAGGGCTTCAACAAGGTGCTCAACGGCGAGGACGATCAGGACGACGACGGGAAGACCGCCGACGTCCCGAAGCCCAAGGCGCCGGCGGCTTCCTCGTTCGGACCCGACAGCAGGATGGAGTACGGATACTGCACGGAGCTTCTGATCCAGCTCATGCGCGACAAGACGGACGTCGAGTCGTTCGACGTCGACGCTCTGCGGGAATTCCTGTCCGGCGTCGGCAACTCCATCGTCGCGTTCAAGACGGACAGCATCGTCAAAATACACGTTCACACCTTCACTCCAGAGGTCGTGCTCGCTCACTGCCGCGAGTTCGGCGAGTTTATCACGGTCAAGATCGAAAATATGTCGGTCCAGCACACCGGACTCGACGACGGCGAGGAGCCCCCGGCTCCCGTCGAGCGCAAGAAATACGGCGTCGTCGCCGTGACGAACGGACCCGGCATCAGGGATATGTTCATCGAGATGGGAACGGACTTCGTTATAGAGGGCGGTCAGACGAACAACCCGTCGACGAACGACTTTATCGAGGCGTTCAAAAAAGTCAACGCCGGGACGATCTTCGTGTTCCCGAACAACGGCAATATCTTTATGGCGGCCCAACAGGCGGCGAACTTTTACGCGGACGCCCGCGTCATCGTCATCCCGAGCAAGGATATCGGGACGGGGTACGTGGCGCTCACCTCGGCGGATCTTTCGGGAGACGATCCCGACGCGATCGCCGAGGAGATGAAAGCGGCTATGCAGAACGTGACGTCGGGATACGTGTCGCCCGCCGTCAGGGACGCCGATATGGACGGCGTCAGGATCAACAAGGGCGACACGATCGGGATCATCGGCAAGAAGATCGTTCTGTCCGATCCCGACAAGGGCTGCGCCGCGTACCGGCTCGCCGTAAAGCTCCTCGAGGAGCCGGACAAATTCATGCTCACCGTTTTCCGCGGAAGCGGAACGACGGAAGAGGAGCAGGACGTCCTTCGCCGCTGTCTCGAGGAAAACTGCCCCTCGGCGGAGGTGTATTTCGTCGACGGAGGACAGGATATCTACCCCTATATCTTCGTAGCAGAATAACGGCCGCCCCCGTCCTCTCGCGGGGGCGCGGCGCTTGATTTCGATCGGAGACCGAAAATGAAAAAATTTCTTCGCTATCTGAGGCAATACGCTCTGATTATCCTCGGGGCGGCGTTCTACGGCATCGGGACCGCCTGCTTCATTCAGGCGGCGGGAATCGCCACGGGCGGGATCGTCGGCGTTTTCAACGTCGTCAATCTGATCGTCCCGATCCCCGTCGGCTTGTGCGTCTTCGCGGTGAACGTGCCGCTCATCGTGATCTCGTTCTTCAAGTTCCGGCCGCGGTTTGCGATAAACTCGATGCTCGGGATAGGACTTTCGTCGATCTTCATCGACCTGTTCACCCTCCTTCTCGGCGGATTCCTCCCGTTTACCCACGATATGCTCCTGTCGGCGCTCGCCGGCGGTCTGTTCAACGGAGTCGGCATCGGTCTTCTTATGAGGAACGGCTCTTCGACCGGAGGAACGGACATCATAACGAAGCTGATCCACAGAAAGCTCCGCCATCTGAAGGGCGGCGTTATCAACATCGTTCTCGGACTCGCCGTCTGCCTCTTCTATTTCTTCGTGACGAGGAACGTCGAAGGGACGCTTTACTCCGCTCTGACGATCGCGGTCAACAGCGTCGTTTTCGACTTCGTGCTGTACGGCGGAAGCGACTCCAAAACGGTGTATATAATAACGAACAACTCGGAAAAGATGGCGTCGGAGATCCTCGGGAAAACTCACTCCGGCGCGACGATCCTCGAGGGGACGGGCGCGTATACGAAAACCGACCGCGAAATAATCCTCTGCGTTATCAGAAACAGCGTATTCCCGTTTTTGAAGGAGATCGTGAAGAGCGTCGATTCAAACGCTTTTATGATCGTCACGAAATCGTCGGAGGTCTTCGGAAAGGGCTACGAGGATTTCAATACGGACAGGCTGTAATACCCCGCGAAAACCGAAGGTTTGAAATAAAAGTGAAAAAGGAACGGTAAAGAGAAATGCTTGACGTCAGATTTGTGAGAGAAAACCCCGAGGCGGTAAAGGAAAACATCAGAAAGAAATTCCAGGATGAAAAGCTGCCTCTCGTCGACGAGGTGATCGCGCTCGACGCGGAGAACCGCGCCGCGATGAAGGAGGCGGACGACCTGCGGGCCAACCGCAACAGGATCTCGAAGATGATCGGCGCCCTCATGGCGCAGGGAAAGCGCGAGGAGGCCGAGGAGACGAAGAGACAGGTGAGCGAGCAGTCCGCCCGTCTCGCCGAGCTTGAGAAAAAGGAGGAAGAGCTTGCGGAGCGCGTGCGCCGCATCATGATGACTCTTCCGAACATAATAGATCCTTCCGTCCCGATAGGGAAGGACGACAGCGAGAACGTCGAAGTAGAGCGCTTCGGCGAGCCCGTCGTCCCCGATTTTGAGATCCCGTATCACACGGAGATCATGGAGGGCTTCGACGGCATCGACCTCGACGGCGCGCGCCGCGTCGCGGGCAACGGCTTTTATTACCTGCTCGGCGATATAGCGCGTCTTCACTCGGCTGTCATTACGTACGCCCGCGATTTTATGATCGACAGGGGCTTCACGTACTGCGTCCCGCCGTTCATGATCCGTTCGGGCGTCGTCACGGGCGTTATGAGCTTTGCCGAAATGGACGCGATGATGTACAAGATCGAGGACGAGGACCTGTACCTCATCGGAACGAGCGAACACTCCATGATAGGCAGATTCATCGACCAGATCATACCGGAAGAGAAGCTCCCCTACACGCTGACGTCGTATTCTCCCTGCTTCCGCAAGGAGAAGGGCGCGCACGGCATCGAGGAGAGAGGCGTCTACCGCATCCACCAGTTCGAGAAGCAGGAGATGATCGTCGTCTGCCGCCCCGAGGAGAGCCCGGCGTGGTTCGACCGTCTGTGGCAGAACACGGTCGATCTGTTCAGGACGCTCGATATCCCGGTGCGCACGCTCGAGTGCTGTTCCGGCGACCTCGCCGACCTCAAGGTGAAGTCGGTCGACGTCGAGGCGTGGAGCCCGAGGCAGAAAAAGTATTTCGAGGTCGGGAGCTGCTCAAACCTCGGCGACGCTCAGGCGAGAAGACTCAAAATGCGCGTCGCGGACAAGGACGGGAAAAAGTACCTTCCTCACACGCTCAACAACACCGTCGTCGCTCCTCCGCGCATGCTGATCGCGCTTCTCGAGAACAATCTCAACCCCGATCTTTCGGTCCGTATCCCCGCCGTTCTGAGGCCTTATATGGGCGGCCGTGAGATCCTCGTCCCGAAGAGAGGACCGAGAGGATAAAAAGAATAAATGAGCCGGGATCTTCGGATCCCGGTTCTTTTATGTGAACGGGGAACATTTCCGACACGCCGGAGCGTCAATTTTTCGGCAGATCTTACACGCGGATGAAGATCAGCCGAAAAACAGACTTGAAAAATAGGGAACTTTATGATATAATATTTGTACAAAAGTTCCCCACAGGGAGATCGAGTCATGGATCAGGGATATTTGGAAATACAGGAACTGCTGCAAAGGCGGGCGGATCTTCAGGCGCGGCTTAAACTTCTGCCCTACGACGGCACGCCTGAGATCAAGGAGCGGGGAGAAAGCAAATACCTTTACGTCCGCAAACGTATCGCGGGCAAGTTGACGAGTACCTACGTCGACGTTTTTTCGGATGGCCTTTACGCTGCTCTTCTGCGCTATTCGAAGGAAGCGAAAGAATTGAGAAAAGAGATCCGTCGAATAGAAAAGCAACTTGCGCTCCGCGGGTACGCGACGGAGGATCTTTCCGACCGCGTTTTACTCAATATTGATCTCGCCCGCGTCAATATGAAATCGAATATTTACGATCAGGCGGTGCTCGAAGGAGTCGCGACCTCTTTCCCGCAGACCGAGGACATTATCGAAAACGGTATCGTCAACGGCGTCTCGGCGAACGACGTGCAGAAGATCCTCAACCTGAAGCACGCATGGGAATTCATTATGGACCACGACGTGATCGCCGCGAAGACGGACTATTATATCCTTTGTCATATCGCGAGACTTGTCAACGAGGGCTTCTTTGCGGACGGCGGACGGATCCGCGGCGTCCCGGTCACGATAGGCGGCACGTCCTACGTACCTCCGCTCCCGATCGAGGTCGACATCAAAGAGACGGTCGCCCGGATCGTCGCCGAGAATGAGGACCCGGTCGATACGGCGATAAAACTGTGCCTTTACTGCATGAAAGCGCAGATATTCAACGACGGCAACAAGCGCACCGCGGTGATTTTCGCCAATCATTTCATGATCGGCAAAGCGGCGGGTTTGATCGTGATCCCGGAAAAGGACGTTCCCGAGTTCAAACGCTTGCTCGTCCGGTACTATGAGGACAGGGACCACGGGGAAATCATCCGGTTTATGAAGGAAAAGTGTTGGAGAAAGATGGAATAATACAGTTCGCTTAAAAATTGTTTAGGGTAACTTCTGTTACACAAGGGTCACAGAAGTTACCCTAGTGTAATCGATAGAAAAAGTTGAACGGATCGCTTATTTTTTCCTCGGGTAAAAAGATACAAAAACGGGCGGGAAATCGCTCGTTTTTTTTCTGCCCGACGTGGCGAAATCGGAGCCGAAAACCGTTGACATAAAGTATGGTTATATGGTAAAATTTTTACGTAACGAAACAAACGGAGGGAAAGCGATGGCTTGTTTTGAGAGATCTGCCGGAATTGCCTGCCCGCTCCCCCCGAAGTCTCGGATCAGGAAGGAGTTCGTCAGCGCCGAACTGCCCTCCGCCGCCTCCCGCAGCCGAATAGCCGTACTGCCCGGTTTTGTCGATGTACACGTGCATCTGAGAGAACCGGGTTTTTCTTATAAAGAAACGGTCGCGACGGGAACGCTCGCCGCGGCGGCGGGCGGGTACACCGACGTCTGCGCCATGCCGAACGTATCGCCCGTTCCCGACTCGCCCGACGCGATGCGGGTCTCGACCGACGCGTTCCTCCGCGACGCGGTGATCCGCGTCCACCCGTACGGGGCGATAACCGTCGGGGAGAGAGGAGAGACCGTCTCCGACGTCGAAGGGCTCGCCTCCGACGCCGTCGCGTTTTCCGACGACGGAGTCGGCGTCGCGTCGTCCTCCGTGATGAAAGAGGCGATGAGAAGAGCGAAGGCGGCGGGGAAGCCGATCGCCGCGCACTGTGAGGACTTGAAACTTCGCGGCGGCGGATATATAAACGACGGCGAGTACGCCCGCGCCCACGGACACGACGGCATTTCCGCCGAGAGCGAATGGCGGCAGATCGAGCGCGACCTCGCGCTCGCCCGCGAGACGGGCGTTTCGTACCACGTCTGCCACGTCTCGACGAAGGAGAGCGTCGCGCTCATCCGCCGCGCGAAGGCGGAGGGCGTCGACGTCACGTGCGAGACGGCGCCTCACTATCTCTGTCTTTCCGACTCCGATCTCCGCGAGGACGGAGATTTCAAGATGAACCCGCCGCTCCGCTCGGAGGCCGACCGCCTCGCCCTGATCGAAGGTCTGCTCGACGGAACGGTCGACATGATCGCGACCGACCACGCGCCGCACTCCCGCGAGGAGAAAACGCGCGGGCTCCGCGACTCGCTGATGGGCGTCGTCGGACTCGAGACCGCTTTCCCGGTCCTTTACACGAAGCTCGTTCTCGGCGGCGTCCTGCCGCTCTCCCGCCTCGTCGGGCTGATGAGCGACGCGCCCGCGCGCCGGTTCCGGATACCGCGCGATCCCGAAAACGACTGGGCGGTGTGGGATCTCTCCGAGGAATATCCGATCGACCCCGAGACCTTCAAATCGAAGGGGAGAAGCACTCCGTTCAAGGGCATGAGGGCTTTCGGCAAATGTAAAATGACCGTCTGCGGCGGTCGGATCGTCTGGCGCGAGCCGGGCTTCGACCCGTCGGCGCTGTTCGGGGAGGGCGGAAAATGAAAAAGGTGAAGCTGACCGTTCTCTCAAACGAACGGCTGACGAAAGACGTTTTTGAAATGAGGCTCGGAGGAGACGTCTCCGCGGTCACGCGGCCCGGAGGATTCGTCGACGTGAGGCTTGAAGGATATTTTCTCCGCCGCCCGATCTCGGTCGCCGACCGGGAAGACGGCTCGATCTCGCTGATATACAAAACGGTCGGCGACGGGACGCGCGCGATGAGCGGGCTCGGGGAGGGCGCCGTCCTCGACGTCCTGACCGGACTCGGAAACGGTTACGATCCCGACGCGTCGGGGGACAAGCCCCTTCTCATCGGAGGCGGAGTCGGCGTCCCGCCGCTCTTCTGGCTCTGCCGGGAGCTCGTAAAGCGGGGCAAAGAGCCCTCCGTCATTCTCGGCTTCAACCATGCGGACGAGGTGTTTCTCGAAGACAGGTTCCGCGCCCTGTCCGTTCCCGTCGCGGTGACGACGGCCGACGGGAGCCGCGGCGTCCGCGGCTTCGTGACGGACGCGATGGACGATTTTGATTATACGTATTTTTACGCTTGCGGCCCTCTGCCGATGCTCCGCGCCGTCGCCGGGTCCTCGAGGACGGACGGCGAGCTCAGCTTCGAGGAGCGGATGGGCTGCGGATTCGGCGCCTGTATGGGCTGTTCCGTTATGACGAAAAACGGTCCGGTCAGGGTCTGCCGCGAGGGACCCGTCCTCGGAAAGGAGGACGTGATATGGTAAAAACGGAAGTCACGCTCTGCGGTATCGCGCTCAAAAATCCGATCATCCCGGCGAGCGGGACGTTCGGATTCGGATACGAATTCGCGGAGCTTTACGACATCAACTGCCTCGGCTCGATCTCCGTCAAGGGAACGACGGTCAGCCCGAGATTCGGAAACAGGACGCCTCGTATCGCGGAAACGCCGTCCGGTATGCTCAATTCGGTCGGCCTTCAGAATCCGGGAGCCGACGCGGTCGTCGAAACGGAGCTGCCGCGCCTCGCGGCCGTTTTCGACGGTCCCGTCATGGCGAACGTCAGCGGCTTTTCGGTCGGGGATTTCACCGCGGCTTGCGAAAAGCTCGACGCGGCGCCGCAGGTCGGATGGCTCGAGGTCAATATAAGCTGTCCGAACGTCCACGGCGGCGGAATGGCGTTCGGCACGTCGCCCGAGGCGGCGGCGGAAGTGACGCGCGCCGTCAGGAAGATCGCAAAAAAGCCGGTGATCGTCAAGCTGTCCCCGAACGTGACCGATATCGTGTCGGTCGCAAAGGCGGTCGAGGACGCGGGCGCGGACGGCGTCAGCCTCATCAACACCCTGATCGGGATGAGGATAGACCTCAGGACGAAAAAACCGGTCCTCGCCGAGAAAAAAGGCGGACTTTCGGGACCGGCGGTGAGACCGGTCGCGGTAAGGATGGTTTACGACGTTTACGAGGCGGTTAAGATACCGATCGTCGGAATGGGCGGGATCGCCCGCGCCGAGGACGTGATCGAAATGATGCTCGCGGGCGCGTCCGCCGTCGAAGTCGGCGCGGCGAATCTGACCGATCCGTTCGCGTGCCGCGACATAGTGAAAGACCTTCCCGCCGTCATGGAACGGTACGGGATAGAAGACCTTGAATCGATCATAGGAGGAGCGCACTGATGGGACGCGACGTTATTATCGCCTGCGATTTTCCGGGGCGGGAACCGACGCTTGACTTCTTGTCGGGATTCAAAAACGAAAAGCCGTTCGTTAAGATCGGGATGGAGCTCTTTTACTCCGAGGGCCCCGATATCGTGAGACGGATCAAGGATATGGGACACAGGATCTTTCTCGACCTGAAGCTGTGCGACATACCGAACACGGTGAAGGGCGGCATGAGATCGCTCGCGGGCCTCGGCGCGGATATGCTGAACGTTCACGCCTCGGGCGGCTCCGATATGATGAAGGCGGCGGTCGACGGACTGACGGGTCCTGACGGGAAAAGGCCGATCCTCATCGCGGTCACGGTCCTCACTTCGATCTCGGAGGACCGGCTGAAGGACGAGCTGCTCGTCGGACGGGGGCTCGGAGAAACGGTCGCCCGCTACGCGGAGCTCGCGCGGTCGTCGGGACTCGACGGCGTCGTTTGTTCGCCCTTCGAGGCGGCGGGAGTCCACAACAGATGCGGGAGCGGTTTTCTCACCGTGACGCCGGGGATAAGATTCGCCGACGGAGACCGGGGAGATCAGGCGAGAGTCGCCACGCCCGCGGCGGCGAAAGCGGAGGGAGCCGATTACATCGTCGTCGGCAGAGCGGTGACGGCGGCTGCCGATCCGGTCGCGGCGTACGAAAGATGCGTCGCGGAATTCAGGGAGGAAGGATAAATGGAGAAAAAGATAGCGAAGGATCTGCTCGCGATCGGCGCGGTGTTCATAAGGCCGGACGAGCCGTTTACGTGGGCTTCGGGAATAAGGAGCCCGATCTACTGCGACAACCGTCTCACCTTGAGCGACGTCGGAGTGAGGGCGGACGTCGAGGAGGGACTCGCCGGGATCGTGCGCGAGAATTACCCCGACGCCGAAATCCTTATGGGAACGTCGACCGCGGGGATCGCCCACGCGGCGATAACGGCGCACCTGCTCGGTCTTCCGATGGGGTACGTCAGGGGCGGCGCGAAGGACCACGGAAGGCAGAACAGGATCGAGGGCAAGCTCCTTCCCGGTCAGAAGGCCGTGGTCGTCGAGGACCTCATCTCGACCGGCGGAAGCGTGACGGAAGTCGTCGAGGCGCTCCGCGAGGCGGGAGCCGAGGTCGTCGGTATCGCGAGCATCTTCACGTACGGGATGAAAAAGGGGATCGAAAAGCTGAAGAGCTTCAACGTGAAAAACGTGAGTCTCACGAATTTCGACGCGGTCGTTAAAGCGGCGGTCGAAGAGGGATATATAAAACCGGAGGACGAGGCGCGGCTCCTCTCCTTCAGAGACGATCCGTCGGATGAGGGCTGGATCGGCGGGAGGAATTGAGACGAATGAGAAGTCTTATCGATATTTTTGAGTTGAGTACGGATGAAGTCGACCGGCTGATCGCGAAGGCGGAGGATATAATGAGCCATCCGACCGCTTACGTCGACAAATGCCGCGGGAAAAAGCTCGCGACTCTCTTCTACGAGCCGTCCACGAGGACGCGCCTCAGCTTTGAAGCGGCGATGTACGAGCTCGGCGGAAACGTCCTCGGCTTTTCCGAGGCGCAGAGCTCGTCCGCGGCGAAGGGAGAGAGCGTTTCCGATACGGCGAGAACGGTCTCCTGCTACGCCGACATAATCGCGATGCGCCACCCGAAGGAGGGCGCGCCGCTCGTCGCGTCGGTAAACGCGTCCGTTCCCGTGATAAACGCCGGCGACGGCGGTCACAACCACCCGACGCAGACTCTGACCGACCTTCTCACGATAAAGCGCGAGAAGGGACGTCTTTCCGACCTCACCGTCGGCGTCTGCGGCGACCTGAAATTCGGAAGAACGGTCCACTCGCTCATCTCCGCGCTTTCAAGGTACGAAGGGATCAGATTCGTTCTGATATCGCCGTCGGAGCTGAGGATCCCGGGATACGTTCGCGACGGCGTTCTTGAGAACAAAAAAGTGCCGTACGAGGAAACGACCGACCTTGACGGATCGATCGGGAAGCTCGACGTCCTTTATATGACGAGAGTACAGAGAGAGCGTTTCTTCAACGAGGAGGATTACCTCCGTCTCCGCGACAGCTACATCCTCACGCCCGCCAAGATGGAATCGGCGAAGGAGGACATGATCGTGATGCATCCGCTGCCGCGCGTGAACGAGATATCTCACGAGATAGATTCGGACAAAAGGGCGTGCTATTTCAGACAGGTGATGTACGGTAAGTTCATCAGGATGGCGCTGATCCTGATGCTCCTTGAAATAGAATGAGAGGCCATATATGAATATTGATTCGATAAAGAACGGTATCGTTATCGACCACATCACCGCGGGCCGCGGGATGACGCTCTACAATCTGCTCGGTCTCGACTCGCTCGACTGCTCCGTCGCGATAATCAAAAACGTCGCAAGCAGCAAGATGGGAAAGAAGGACATCATCAAGATCGACTCCGAGATCGACGTCGATCTCGACGTCCTCGGCTACGTCGATCCGGGCGTCACCGTGAACGTGATAAGGAACGGCGCGCTCGTCGAAAAGAAGAAGATCGAACTGCCCCTGATCCTGAACGGCGTCATCAGATGCAGGAATCCGAGGTGCATCACGTCGACGGAGCCGTCGATACCTCAGCGGTTCCGGCTGACCGACCCGAACGGCCCCGTTTACAGATGCGTCTGGTGCGAGGCGAGGGCGAAGGCGAAAAACGAAAACGAATGATTTTACGGAGGCGTTTATGAAAAAGATTGGTTTGATAATGGGAAGCGCCGGAGACCTTCCGGTCGTCGAGGGCGCGATCGGTATCCTCAGAGATTCGGGAGCGCCCTTCGAGGTCCGCGTCCTGAGCGCGCACAGAACGCCGGACGAGCTGAGAGAATTCGCTTCCGGCGCGAGAGAGAACGGATTCGGCGTTCTGATCGCCGCCGCCGGCATGGCGGCTCATCTGGCGGGCGCGGTCGCCGCAGTGACGACTCTCCCCGTCATCGGTATTCCCGTCAAGTCGGGGCCGCTCGACGGCACGGACGCGCTTCTGTCGACGGTAATGATGCCGTCCGGTATCCCGGTGGCGACCGTCACGGTGAACGGCGCGAAAAACGCCGCGATCCTCGCGCTCGAGATCCTCGCGGTCAGCGACGCCGGGATCGCCGCGAAACTCGGAAAAATGAGAGAGGACGCCTCACGCGCGGTCCTCGAAAAAGACGCCGAGATCGGCAAGCTCTCTCAAAAATAACGCTGATAACTTCAAAAGGAGATAACGATAATGGAAAAACGCGAACAGATCTACGAGGGAAAAGCCAAAAAAGTATTCGCGACGGACGATCCCGAGCTCCTGATCGTCGAGTACAAGGACGACGCCACCGCGTTCAACGGTCTCAAAAAGGGGACGATAACGGGCAAGGGCGTCATCAACAACAGAGTGACGAACCACATGATGAGGATGCTCGAAAAAGAGGGCGTCCCGACTCATTACGTGGAGGAGATATCGGAACGCGAGACGATCGTCAAAAAGGTCTCGATCGTTCCGCTCGAGGTCATCGTCAGAAACATCTCCGCCGGTTCCTTCTCGAAGAGGTACGGCGTCGAGGAGGGGATCGTCTTCGACGAACCGACGATAGAATTCTCGTATAAGAACGACGATCTCGGCGATCCGCTCATCAACTCGTATCACGCCGTCGCCCTGAAGCTCGCGACGAGGGAGGAGATCGAGAGGATCAAGGAGCTGACGTTCCGCGTCAACGCTTTTATGAAGGAATACCTTCTCGGCCTCGGGATAAAGCTCGTCGACTTCAAGCTCGAGTTCGGAAAGACGGCGGACGGTACGATCGTCCTCGCCGACGAGATCTCTCCCGACACCTGCAGGTTCTGGGACAGCAAGACGAACGAGAAGCTCGACAAGGACCGCTTCAGAAGAGACCTCGGGGGCGTCGAGGACGCTTACCATGAGATCGAAAAACGGCTGATGGGCGACTGATTTTTACGTGAAAGGATAAACGGATGGCACAGATTCATGAGGAATGCGGGGTTTTCGGGATCTTCGCAAAAGAGAGGGCGAGGCTCGCCGAAACGGTCTACTACGGGCTTTTCGCGCTTCAGCACAGGGGTCAGGAGAGCTGCGGGATCGTCGTGAACGACGACGGCGTTTTCAACGTATATAAGGACGACGGTCTCGTCGGGGACGTCTTCTCGCGCGACATCATCGACGGCCTCGGCGAGGGCAGCATCGCGGTCGGCCACGTCAGATACGGAACGACGGGAAGCGCGGGAAGAGTCAACGCGCAGCCGATCGTCGTCAACCATATAAAGGGCAGGATGGCGCTCTGCCACAACGGAAATCTCATCAATTCCGTCGATCTTCGCTCGAAGCTCGAGCTCGAGGGCTCGATCTTCCACATGACGAGCGACACCGAGGTCATCTCGTACATCATCACGAAGGAACGGCTCACCTCCCCGTCGATCGAGGAGGCGGTCAACCGGGCGATGGACAAGCTCGAGGGGGCTTATTCTCTCGTCATCATGTCCCCCGCGAAGATGATCGCCGTCCGCGATCCCCACGGATTCCGCCCGCTCTGTATCGGAAAGACGGAAAACGGCGCTTGGGTCGCCGCGTCTGAAACGTGCGCTCTCGATTCCGTCGGAGCCGCATTCGTGCGGGACGTCGAGCCCGGCGAGATCGTCGTATTCGACCGGGACGGCGTGCGTTCGATAAAGGACCATTGCGGCGGGAAACGGTCGTTCTGCGTATTCGAGTATATCTATTTCGCGCGCCCCGATTCCGTCGTCGACGGATGCTCCGTCCACGAGGCGAGAGCCCGCGCGGGCGAGTATCTCGCGAAGGAACATCCCGTTGACGCGGACGTCGTCATCGGCGTCCCCGATTCCGGGCTCGACGCGGCTATCGGTTACGCGCGTCAGTCCGGCATCCCTTACGGGATCGGATTTATCAAGAACAAATATATCGGCAGGACGTTCATCGCCCCCGGTCAGAAGACGAGAGAGGACAAGGTGAGGATCAAGCTCAATCCGGTCCCGTCGGTCGTCAGCGGCAGACGCGTCGTCATGATCGACGACTCGATCGTCAGAGGGACGACGAGCGAGCGGATCGTCCGTCTGCTCCGCGACGCGGGAGCGACCGAGGTCCATATGAGAGTATCGGCTCCGCCGTTCCTCAACCCGTGCTATTACGGGACGGACATCGACTCGCGCGATCACCTGATCGCCTGCCGCTACTCCGTCGACGAGATGGCGAAGATAATCGGCGTCGACTCGCTCGGCTTTTTGTCGATCGACAACGTGAAGAGGATCGCCGAGGGAAGCGCGAACGACGGCGTCTGCTGCGCGTGCTTCGACGGAAAATATCCGACGGCGGTCCCCGATAAGACGGCGAAAAACAGATTTGAGGGAAAGATAAGCGAGGGGCGTAAAAAGTGAACAGTTACAGTAAAGCGTATAAGGACGCGGGCGTCGACATCACCGCGGGATACCGCGCCGTCGAGCTCATGAAATCGCATATCGCGAAGACGCTGACTCCCGCGTGCTCCGCAATCGGCGGATTCGGGGGGACGTTCGCTCTCGACATCGCGGGGATGAAGGAACCGGTGCTCGTCAGCGGGACCGACGGGGTCGGAACGAAGCTGAAGCTCGCGTTCCTCGCCGACCGCCACGACACGGTCGGGATCGACTGCGTCGCAATGTGCGTCAACGACGTTATCTGCTGCGGGGCGAAGCCGCTCTTCTTCCTCGACTATATCGCGTGCGGGAAGAACGTTCCCGAGAGGATCGAGAAGATCGTCGCGGGCGTCGCGGAGGGATGCGTCAGATCCGGCGCCGCTCTGATCGGCGGCGAGACCGCGGAGATGCCCGGCTTCTATCCCGAGGACGAATACGACCTCGCCGGCTTCGCCGTCGGCATCGTCGACCGCGAAAAGGTCGTCGACAGGGAAAAGACGAGGGAGGGCGACGTCGTGATCGGCCTTCCGTCCTCCGGCGTCCACTCGAACGGGTTCTCGCTGGTCAGGAAAGTCTTCGGCGTCGGGCGCGATCCCGGATTATTCGAGTATTCCGAGGCGCTCGGCGGGACGGTCGCGGACGTTCTTCTGACTCCGACGAAGATCTACGTCAGACCGATCCTCGCGCTTCTCGAAGAGATCGATCCTCACGGCATTTCCCATATCACCGGCGGCGGGTTCTACGAAAATATCCCGCGCAGTATACCGGACGGGTTATGCGCCGTGATAGACAGGAGCTCGCTCCGCGTCCCGCCCGTTTTCGCCGAGATCGCAAGGCGCGGCGGTATAGAGGAACGCGATATGTTCAACACCTTCAACATGGGCGTCGGAATGACCGTCACCGTGGCGGAGGAGGACGCCGACAAGGCGCTCCGGATCCTCCGCGCCGCCGGCGAGGACGCGTACGTCGTCGGACGGATCGGGCGGGGCTCCGAAAAGGTGACGATATGCTGACGGATAAAGTGAGGATCGCCGTCCTCGTTTCGGGAGGCGGCACGAACCTTCAGGCGCTTATCGACGCCGAGCGCGCGGGGATAATAGAAAGCGGGACGGTCTCTCTCGTCATATCGAACGTCCCCGGGGCGTACGCGCTTGAGCGCGCCCGCGCGGCGAAGCTCGAAACGGCGGTCGTCACAAGGGCGGATCATCCCGGCGCGGAGGACTTTGAGAGCGCGCTCTGCGAGCTGATAGACAGCCGCAGGATCGGCCTTATCGTCCTCGCCGGCTTTATGCGGATCCTCAGCGCGGACTTCACCGGAAAGTACAGAGACAGGATAATAAACGTCCATCCGTCCCTCATCCCGTCGTTCTGCGGGGAGGGATTCTACGGGCTCCGCGTCCACGAGGCGGCGCTCGCGTACGGCGTAAAAGTCACCGGCGCGACGGTCCACTTCGTCAACGAGATCCCGGACGGCGGAAAGATAATAATGCAGAAGGCGGTCGAGGTGAAAGACGGTGACACGGCCGAGACGCTGCAGAGGCGCGTCATGGAGGAAGCGGAGTGGCAGATCCTTCCGCGCTCCGCCGAGCTCGTCTGCAGAATGATAAAAAAGGAGAGGGAAAATGGCTGACGTATATGAGGCGAAAACGATCGGTGAGATCATAAAAGGAAATCCCTACGTCGGACGCGGGATCGTCTGCGGACTGACGGCGGACGGCGGAAGAGCCGTGTTCGCGTATTTCATTATGGGACGGAGCGAGAACAGCAGGAACCGCGTCTTCATCGAGGAAGGCGACGACCTGCGCACCGCGCCGTTCGACCCGGCGAAGGTGAAAGACCCGTCGCTCATAATCTATTATCCGGTGAGAACGATGAAGGACGGCGTCATCGTCACGAACGGCGACCAGACGGATACCGTGAAGGAATTTCTCTCCCGCGGGAGGTCGTTCTCCGACGCGCTCGCGACGCGCGAGTTCGAGCCGGACGCGCCGAACTTCACCCCGAGGATCAGCGCGCGTCTGAACTACGAGCCGTTTACCTATGAAATGAGTATCCTGAAGAGCGCGGACGCCGCCGGTACGGGATGCAACAGATTCACGTTCAGCTACAGCCCCGTCCCGGGGATCGGTCATTTTCTCCACACGTACGAGACGGACGGCGATCCGATACCCACGTTCCGCGGAGAGCCGGAGCGGGTGATCCTTCAGGATTCCGTGAGAGAGCTTTCGTACGATATCTGGGAAAATCTCGACCCGGACAACAAGATATCCCTTTACGTCAGATACATCGACCTCAAGGCGGGAAGATACGACAGGGAACTGATAAACAAATATAAATGAGGAGGCGCGAAGTGAAAGAATTTGAACTGAAATACGGAATGAACCCCAACCAGAAGCCGGCGAGGATCTATATGAACGACGGGGGAGAGCTCCCGATCGAGATCCTCTCGGGACGCCCCGGCTTCATCAATTTTCTCGACGCGCTGAACTCATGGCAGCTCGTCAAGGAGATCAAAGAGGCGACGGGACAGGCGGCGGCGGCTTCCTTCAAGCACGTCAGCCCGACGTCCGCGTCGGTCGGGACGGTCCTTCCCGACGACCTCAAAAAAGCGTGCTTCGTCGACGATATCGAGGGGCTCGACTCCTCGCCTCTCGCGTGCGCTTACGCGAGAGCGCGCGGAACGGACCGGATGTGCTCGTTCGGCGATTTCATCGCGCTCTCCGACGTCTGCGACGTGACGACCGCTTCGATCATCAAGCGCGAGGTCTCCGACGGCGTGATCGCGCCGGGATACACCGACGAGGCGCTTGAGATCCTGAAAACGAAGAGAAAAGGGAACTACAATATCGTAAAGATCGACGATGGGTACGTCCCGGAGCCGACCGAGAGAAAGCAGGTTTTCGGGATCACCTTCGAGCAGGGAAGGAACAATTTCAGGATCGACCCGTCGCTCCTCGGCAATATAGTGACGAAAAACAAGGAACTGCCCGAGACGGCGAAGCGCGATCTCACGGTCGCGCTCCTGACGCTCAAATACACGCAGTCGAACTCGGTCTGCTACGCCGTCGACGGTCAGGCGATCGGAGTCGGCGCGGGTCAGCAGTCGAGGATACACTGCACGCGGCTCGCCGGGACGAAGGCGGACACGTGGCAGCTCCGCCGTCACGAAAAAGTCCTCTCCCTCCCGTTTATCGGGACGCTCGGAAGGGCGGACCGCGACAACGTGATCGACGGATATATCAACAAGAACGAGCTTGACGTCACCGCGGACGGCGTGTGGCAGAAGTTCTTCACGAGACGGCCGGAGCCGCTTTCGGAGGAAGAGAAGAGGGAGTACCTCGACAAGGTCCGCGGCGTGTCTCTCGCGTCCGACGCGTTCTTCCCGTTCGACGACAACATCGAGAGGGCGAGGAAGAGCGGAGTCGACTTTATCGCCGAGCCCGGCGGCTCGATCAGAGACGATCTTGTGATCGAATGCTGCGACAAATACGGGATCGTCATGGCGTTCACGGGTATGCGCCTGTTCCACCATTAAGAAATCGGAGGATATGATATGTTTTTTGACAGACTGAAGGATTTTGACGGTGAGGTCGCCGCCGCCTGCGAGGCGGAGCTTGACCGTCAGAAGAGAAATATCGAGCTGATCGCGTCGGAGAATATCGTTTCCGAGGCGGTCCTTCTCGCCGCGGGCACCCCCCTCACGAACAAATACGCCGAGGGCTTTCCGGGTAAACGCTATTACGGCGGATGTCAGTGCGTCGACGTCGTCGAGAATATCGCCCGCGAGAGGGCGAAGAAGCTGTTCGGGGCGGAGCACGCAAACGTACAGCCGCACTGCGGCGCGTCGGCCAACCTCGCCGTGTTCTTCGCGCTTCTCGATCCGGGCGACACCGTTATGGGAATGGACCTTGCGAACGGCGGTCACCTCTCCCACGGCTCGCCCGTCAACATCTCCGGGAAATACTTTCACGTCGTGCCTTACACGCTCGATCCGGAGACGGAGACGATCGACTACGACGAGGTGAGGAAGACGGCGCTCGAATGCCGCCCGAAGATGATAATCGCGGGCGCGTCGGCGTATCCCCGCATAATCGACTTCAAACGCTTCCGCGAGATCGCCGACGAGGTCGGGGCGTATCTTATGGTCGACATGGCTCACATCGCCGGTCTCGTCGCCGCCGGTCTTCACCCGTCGCCCGTCCCGTTCGCGGACGTGGTCACCACCACGACGCACAAGACGCTCCGCGGACCGCGCGGAGGAATGATCCTCTGCCGCGAATCGCTCGCGAAGCAGATCGACAAGGCGATCTTTCCCGGAACGCAGGGCGGCCCGCTGATGCACATCATCGCCGCCAAGGCGGTGGCGCTCGGCGAGGCGCTCACCGACGAGTTCAGGGAGTATCAGAAGAGGATCGTCGGAAACGCGCGCGTCCTCGCCGACGCGATGAAGGAAGAGGGCTTTCGCCTCGTCTCCGGAGGGACGGACAACCATCTTATGCTCGTCGATCTCCGCCCGTTCTCCATCACCGGGAAGGAAATGGAAAAACGGCTCGACGAGGTCCACATCACCGTCAATAAAAACACGATACCGAACGATCCCGAGAGCCCGTTCGTCACGAGCGGGATCCGGATCGGCACTCCCGCCGTTACCTCGCGCGGATTCGGCGCGGAGGAGATGAAGACGATCGCGCGCCTCATCGGAAGCGTCGCGAGAGATTTTGAGGGGACGCGCGAGGCGGTCGACAGGGAAACGGAAGAGCTCTCCTCAAGATTCCCGATATACGGATGAAAGGATCTGATGAAATGACGGTACTCGTCGTCGGCGGAGGCGGAAGAGAACACGCCGTTATCAAAAAGCTGAAAGAGAGTCCGAGAGTCGGCAGGATCTTCGCGGCTCCCGGAAACGGCGGCATTTCCCGCGACGCGGAGTGCGTTCCGATAAAAGCGGGAGACGTCCCGGCGCTCGTCGCGTTCGCGAAGGAGGCGGGGGTCGATTTCGCCGTGATCGCGCCGGAAGATCCGCTCGTTCACGGCGCGGTGGACGCGTTCTCCGCGGCGGGGATCCGCGCCTTCGGGCCGACGGCGGACGCCGCGATCCTCGAGGGAAGCAAGATCTTTGCGAAAAACTTCATGAAGAGGCACGGGATACCGACGGCTCCGTTCTCGGAGTTCGACGATCTCGGAAAGGCGCTCCGGTATCTTGAGAGCGCGGAGTACCCGGTCGTCGTAAAGGCGGACGGGCTCGCAGCGGGAAAGGGCGTCATTATCGCCGCGGACCGCGCGGAGGCGGAGGCGGCGGTGCGCTCGATGATGGAGGACGGCGCTTTCGGCGAGAGCGGGAAGCGGCTTGAGATCGAAAAATTCCTCACAGGTCCCGAGGTCTCCGTTCTCGCGTTCTGCGACGGGGAACACGTTTTCCCGATGGCGTCCTCGATGGATCACAAGAGAGCTTACGACGGGGACCGCGGCCCGAACACGGGCGGCATGGGGACCGTCGCACCGAACCCGTTTTATACCGACGAGGTCGCCCGTCAGGCGAAGGAGCGTATCTTTATTCCCACCGTCCGCGGGATGAGGGAAGAGGGAAGACCGTTCAGGGGCTGCCTCTACTTCGGTCTTATGATAACGGACGACGGACCGTACGTGATCGAATACAACTGCCGTTTCGGCGATCCCGAGACGCAGGTCGTCCTTCCGCTTCTCGACTCCGATCTCCTCGACGTTATGGAGAAGACGGTCGACGGGACGCTGACCGCGGACGACGTGAGGATAAGGGACGGGCACGCCTGCTGCGTCATTATGGCGCACGAGGGATACCCCGGAAAGTACGAGGGCGGCTTTGAGATAGTCATACCGCGCGAGATCGAAAACGACGTTTACGTCGCGGGCGGGACCGTCAGCGACGGGAAACTGATCTCCGGCGGCGGGCGCGTTCTCGGCGTGTCGGCGACGGCGCCGACGCTCGAAGAGGCGGTCGGGCTCGCTTACCGCCGGGTCGGGATGATATCGTTCCCCGGCTCGTTTTACCGCCGCGACATCGGAAAGCGCGCGCTTTCGGCATATAACGGATGACATATTGAACAGGAGATAATCATGGTCTCGAGACTTTACGTTGAAAAAAAGCCGGGGCTTTCCCCGGAGGCGGACTCTCTTCTCTCCGAGATCCGCGAAATACTCGGCGTCGGCGGACTCATGCGTCTTCGCATCCTCAACAGATACGACGTTGAGGACCTTGACGGGGAAGATTTTGAGCGCGCCGTCGGAACGGTATTCTCCGAGCCGCAGGTCGACGTTGTGACAAGGACTCTTGAGAGCGAGGGGGCGAGCGCCGTTTTCGCGGTCGAATACCTTCCGGGACAGTTCGATCAGCGGGCGGATTCCGCCTCGCAGTGTATCGGGATCATGACGGCGAAGGACCGTCCCGCCGTGAGGAGCGCGAAGGTTTACGTCCTTTACGGCTCCGTGTCGGACGACGACGTCCGCGCCGTCAAGAAATACGTCATCAACCCGGTCGATTCGAGGGAGGCGTCTCTCGGCGTGCCGGACACCCTCCTCACGCCTTTTTCGGAGCCGGAAGACGTCGCCGTCCTTCACGGCTTCCGCGACGGCGGCGACCCGAGGGAGACGGTCGCCGGGTACGGACTCGCGATGGACGCGGACGACGTCGAGTTCACGCGCCGCTATTTCAGGGACGAGGGGCGCGATCCGACGCTCACGGAGCTACGCGTGATCGACACGTACTGGTCCGACCACTGCCGTCACACGACGTTTCTGACGACGATCGACGGTATTGAGTTCGACGACCCGAAGGTCGAGGCGACGTACCGGGAATATCTCATGACGAGGGAAAAGCTCGGCGTCACGAAGCCCGTGACGCTTATGAATATCGCAACGCTCGCCGTAAAGGAGCTGAAAGCGGAGGGGAAGCTCGACTCGCTCGACGAATCGGACGAGATCAACGCCTGCACCGTTAAGATCAACGTGACTCGGGACGGAAAAGACGAACCGTGGCTCCTCCTCTTCAAGAACGAGACGCACAACCACCCGACGGAGATCGAGCCGTTCGGCGGCGCCGCGACGTGTATCGGAGGGGCGATCCGGGACCCGCTCTCGGGGAGATCGTACGTTTACGCCGCGATGCGCGTGACGGGAGCCGCGGACCCGACCGTCCCCGTCTCCGCGACGCGGGAGGGAAAGCTCCCGCAGAGGAAGCTCACGACGACCGCCGCGGCGGGTTATTCGTCGTACGGAAACCAGATCGGTCTTGCGACCGGCGGTGTGGACGAGATCTATCATCCCGGATTTGAGGCGAAGAGGATGGAGATCGGCGCCGTTATCGCGGCGACGCCCGAATCGTCCGTGAGACGCGAGACGCCCGTGCCGGGAGACGCCGTCATCCTCGTCGGAGGAAGGACGGGGCGCGACGGGTGCGGCGGCGCGACGGGATCGTCGAAATCCCACAGCGTCGAGTCGATAGAGACCTGCGGAGCGGAGGTCCAGAAGGGCAACGCGCCGGAGGAGAGAAAGCTCCAGCGTCTCTTCCGCTCTCCCGAGGCGTGCCGGATGATAAAGAGATGCAACGATTTCGGAGCCGGAGGCGTCTCCGTCGCCATCGGCGAGCTCGCCGACGGTCTTCTCGTCGACCTCGACCGCGTACCGAAGAAATACGAGGGGCTCGACGGAACGGAGCTCGCGATAAGCGAGTCTCAGGAGCGCATGGCGGTCGTCACCTCCGCCGAAGACGCGGAAAAATTCATAAAACTCGCGGACGCCGAAAACCTCGAGGCGACCGTCGTCGCCTCCGTGACGGAGGAAAAACGCCTCGTCATGACGTGGCGCGGGAAAAAGATCGTCGATCTGTCGCGCGATTTTCTCTCCTCGAACGGTGCGGAAAAGCACGTGACGGTCCGCGTCGGCAAGCCGGCGGACGAAAAGAGAAAAGAAGATCTGCCGTTCGCCGACGGAATGAAGAGGACAGTCGGCGATCTCAACGTCTGCTCGCGCCGCGGCCTCGTCGAGCGTTTCGACTCGACGATCGGCGCGGGAACGGTCCTTATGCCGCTCGGCGGCAAATATCAGGCGACGCCTTCTCAGGCGATGGCCCACAAGATCTCGACGGTGAGCGGCCACACCGACGACGTTTCCGTCATGGCGTGGGGGTACGACCCCTTCATATCGGAAAAAGACCCTTATCGCGGCGCGTATCTCGCCGTCGTGTCGTCGGTGACGAAGCTCGTCGCCGCGGGCGCGAAGGCGGACAGGGTGTGGCTCACCTTCCAGGAATACTTTGAAAAACTCGGGCGCGACCCGGAGAAATGGGGCAAGCCGGCGGCGGCTCTCCTCGGCGCGTTCCGGGCTCAGCTCGAATACGGAATGGGTGCGATCGGCGGAAAGGACTCGATGAGCGGGACGTTTGAAGACATCTGCGTTCCTCCGACGCTCGTCTCCTTCGCCGTTACGACCGACCGCGCCGACCGGATAATATCGGGCGACTTCAAGCGCGCGGGGGACCGCGTCGCTCTGCTCTCGCCCGCTATCGGAGAAGACGGTCTTCCGACCGCCGGATCGCAGAAGGAGGTCTGGTCCCGCGCCGCGGCCATGATCGGACGCGGCGACGCCGTCGCGGCGTACGCGGCGGGAGCGGGCGGCCTTTCCGAGGCGGTTTACAAAATGTGTATCGGAAACGGATTCGGCTTCGATTTCTCCGCCGTCACGAGCGGCGAACTGTTCGGGGCGGGATACGGCTCGCTGATCCTTGAACTGACGGACGCGGCGGACGCCGACGGACTCAGGATCATCGGCGAGGTGACGGACAAGGACGAGATCTCGCGCGGCGGGGAGACGGTCGGTATGGCTGATCTTGACCGCGTTTATAAGGGAAAGCTCGAGAGCGTTTTCCCCGTCGAGCCGCAGAAGGACGGCGCGGGAGTGGTCGGAAACGCGAGCTATACGGCGGGTCCGGTCTGTTCTCCCGCCGTTATGAGGACGCCTCCGCGCGTCGTTATCCCCGTCTTTCCCGGCACGAACTGCGAGTACGACTCGAGCCGCGCTTTTGAGGAAGCGGGAGCGGTCGCCGACACCTTCGTCATCGAAAATCTCACCGCTGACGGCGTGAAACGGAGCGTGGAACGCTTCGCGCGCGCCGTGGCGCAGGCGCAGATGATCTTTATCCCCGGCGGATTTTCGGGCGGCGACGAGCCGGACGGCTCCGGCAAGTTCATTACGGCGTTTTTCAGGAACGGCGGGATCAAAAACGAAGTCGGACGGCTTCTCGACGAGCGCGGCGGGCTGATCGCCGGTATCTGCAACGGATTCCAGGCGCTCGTAAAGCTCGGTCTCGTGCCTTACGGGAGGATCACCGAGGCGAGAGACGACGACCCGACGCTCACGTTCAACACGATATCGCGCCACCAGTCCCGGATCGTCAGAGTCCGCGTCGCGTCGAATCTGTCGCCGTGGCTCTCCGGGGCGAACGTCGGAGACGTTTATTCGGTGCCGATCTCGCACGGCGAGGGCAGATTCGTCTGCTCGCCCGAGTGGATAAAGCGGCTTGAGAAGAACGGGCAGATAGCGACGCAGTACGCGGACCTCAACGGGGACGCGACGGGACTCGTCGATTTCAACCCGAACGGGTCGGTCATGGCGATCGAGGGGATCACCTCGCCCGACGGCAGAGTCTTCGGCAAGATGGGACACGCCGAGAGGATCGGAAGCTGTCTGTACAAAAACGTGCCCGGAAGCTACGATATCGGTATGTTCCGCTCCGCGGTGAAATTTTTCGGCGGCAGGTGATTTTTCACTTGAATTCGGCGAAGTAATATAGTATAATACTTTTACTTTCGCCGTAGGGTAACAGAAGTTACCCGAACCCGCCCGAAGCGGCGCCTTTACGGCATCTTTTCGTTTCTCGTTCTTGCCTTGCGATAGCAAGGCGGCGTCCTCGGCGCGAAAATCTGCTCGTAAAATCATCCGTTTCGGGTCGAAG
>JAFSWB010000070.1 GCA_017444735.1 Clostridia bacterium
CTGTTCGCGTGTGATGAGACCGTCCGGCTCGAACGTCGTCGCGGTGATCCCTTTCACGACGCCGGTCTCTTTGGCCCACGCCACGGCGTCCGTGTACCACTCGCCGACCGGAACGTCAACAAAGCCGCTCGGCGCGGTCGGAGCGGGCTCGCCCTCGCGCCGCCACAGGACGGTCGCTACCATCGCGCGGGTCAGCGTCCCCGCGGGGTCGAATTTTTCACCTCCGACGCCCTTCATATAGCCGTTATCTACGGCGTATTTTATCGACGCCGCGCTCCAGCGGTCCTCCGCGACGTCCGAAAAGCCCGTCTTCGCCGCCGTCGCGACCGTGACGCACGACAAAACCATAAGGAGCGCAAAAAGCGCGGCAAACGTTTTTTTCATGTTCAATACCTGCCGATGTTTTCAAACTGTATATTGAAGAAGTCCGCGCCCTCGCGTACGCGGTAGTCGCCGGTCGTCGGGTTGACGAAGAACGGGTTCTCGTCGAGGGTATATCCGGCGTCGGGAGTGACGTCGGAATACTCAAGCGATTCCTCGGAGTATTCGCACACCGATCCCGTTATATTGATCTCGGCGTTGTTCCTTATCGTCGCCTCCGAGTTCATGCAGAATTCCCGCTCGAACATCCGGTCGAGGTCGCAGTGGATATCGAAAATTCCGGGCCAAAGCTCCTCCGTCTGCGCCTTCAGCTCGGGATGCGCGTTGTAGAAGGCGAGATAATTCGACCAACTGACGTAAAGCCAGTCGTTCGTTATGATGCTCATATCGTCTCTTTCCAGGGCGTCGCGGACGATTTCCTGACCCTCCGTGTGGATCGTGCTGATCGCCCCGTCCGTGGAGTTCGGGTTCACCACGATATTGTCGTGAATATAGTTGCGGCGGCTCACACCGTTGTTCATCACGCCCTTATCGCAGTTGAAGAAGACGTTGCCGCAGACCTCGGCGCCCCACGAGCCGTCGAGGTAGAGGCCGTACCTGCCGTTCGTCCCGCCGCGGATGTTCATGAACAGATTATACCGCACCACGGACCCCTGCGCCGCCTCAAAATTGCGGAACGTCTGCATGGCGCCCGTGTCGTCGCCGTTGCAGCACGACTCTTCGAACACATTGTACTCCGCGACGAGATTCGCGGCGTTCCTGAAATCAATGTCCTCCCAGTAACATCTCTTGAAATGGTTGTGAGTGACGCGGGCGAACGGGGCGGCTATCCTCAGCGCTCCGTTGCATCCGAGACGCAGGCACGCGAGAGTGAAATAATTGTTGTCGACCGTGACTCCCGTTCCCGACGTAAAGAGATCGTCATAATCGTAATCCGCCTTGATCTCGAGCTGCTGTCCCGCGGTGACGGAAAAAACGCATCCCGTCACGGTGACGTCGAGAGGCACGCCTCCGGGCTCCCCTCTCACGACGACCGCCCTGTCGGCGGCGCATCCGGAGAACGTACAGCGGTCGAGCGTCAGCCCGCGCGGATGATAGTCCGCCCATATCATGAACGGATCGGAATTCTTGAACGACAGACCGCGAAGCGTCAGGTATTCCGTGCCGATGACCGTCAGCATCGAGTTCTCTCCGCCCGTGAAGTGATAGTCTCCCTCCGGATCGAAGACGTAGAACGTCGAAGTCTCGGCGTCGATCCAGTATTCGCCCGCGGCGTCGAGCTCCTCGGAGACGTTGACGACCGCGACCTTGCTCCATTCCTTGCTGTCGAACTCCGGCAGGCGGCGGAGATATCCCATCCTCGCCTGTTCGGGGCGGGGAATGCGGAAAACGTGAGTCTCGGGATCGTAATCCGCCGTCCCGAGGAGATCCTTATACCATCCCGTCGTCAGGTATCCGTAAAGGAGAAGCCCCTCGGTGGTGTGATAACTCTCGAGTTTTTTGAGAAACAGATAGTTGTCGATGCGGATATGATAGTCGTCGATATTCTCGTGCGATCCGCCGAGCAGGTTGTCCGATCCGTCCGGAAACTTGTTCGGGAAGCGCGCGAGCGTCATCTCGCCGTCGTCGCCGAGGATCAGGCACGTGCGCGGATCGTACCTCCTGAGCCTGCCCGACAGATCGGCTTTTTTGATTTTATCCGCAACGGAAGACTTGAAGAACGCTTTCTCCCCATCGGAAAGATCGGTAAATTCGTCCTCGGTCACGTCGAGACCGTCGTTGAAGACGACGTCTCCGTCGCCGTATTTACAGTAGATGATCGGGCAGTCGGCCGTGCCGGAATCCTCGCGGCGCAGAACGACCGATATCGGGCCGTAATCGCCCGCCATGAATGCGACCTTGACGCCGCTCCGCCCCGTCTTGTCGAGCATGCAGACCGCGTCGCGGGCGCGCTCCCACGTCCTGAAGGGGTGATCGAAGGAGCCGTCCGCCGAGTCGTCGCCGTTCACGCTGACGTAGAAGTCGGCGTCGTCGACGAGCGGATATTCGGGCTCGGTGTAGTGGGAGCGGACGACGGGCGTGTTGTATTTGAGCGTGAACGTGCCGTCGTATCTCTCGATTATCGCGGCGAACTGCTCGCGCGTCGCGTCGCCGTCGGGGGCGAGACGGTTTCCGTCCGTGCCCTTGATAAGTCCCGCTTCAACAGCCCATTCGAGCGGCTCGTTC
>JAFSWB010000008.1 GCA_017444735.1 Clostridia bacterium
CTTACGAAGTACACCGCGACCGGGTCCTGTTTTGCTGTCAATATATTGATGCGAGATCTCTGTAAAGGAACGTGACGATTCGCCGTCTTCCTTTCGCTATCTCCCGGTTATGATCCTTTCGATCTCGCGGGCGTCGCGGAGATATTTTTCGTATTTTTCGATCTCGTGAAGATTGTCGGGCGTGCATCTGAAGCCGTGCGCGATCTCCGCCGTATCGTAAGCGCCTCCGAAGACGGCGCCGAGGATCGCTCCTCCGACGCCCGTGACGGGAGCGCGCTCGGCGTCCGGATCGAGGCGTCTGCCCACGTTATGGATCGAGACAGCCGAATTGTTGAGGCGGACGGCGATCGATTTGATAAACGGGTGGTCGATCTTCATCTTTACCGTGAAATTCTCGAAGTAGATATACCGCGGCGGCGAATAGCTCGCCTGTTCGCCGTTCACGCTGTGCTTTTCCTCGTTCCACGTCTCGGAGATATCGATCTTCAAATCCTTTACCATACTGAAGCTGATGAGGTCGGGACCGAGATCCCTGACGTCGTCGAACGATTTGACGGTCCTCTGACTTCCGAAGAATTTCGTGTTCGTCTCCGGGAAAGCGATGAACTTTTTCTCCTCCTCGTCGATCAGGATAACGCCGTGATCGCCGAATATCTTATTGAAGTTCATCCGCTCCGCCATCTCGAGATCGGTTTTTCTTATCTCGATCTGGGCTTCGAGCAGACTTCTGTCACAGCCCTTATAGTTGTCAAACCAGACGGACAGTTTTCCGGCGCACTCCTTACAGACCTTGCCGTCGTAGCATTTTTTGTCGAGAAGTCCCGTTTTGCCGCCGCACAGGACGCACGGCTCCTTTTTGAAAAGTCCCATTCTTCCGCTCCTTTCAGATTGGGGTAACTTATGCGAGGTCTCTGTAAAGGAACGTGACGATCTGTCCTCTCGTGCAGGTCGCGTTCGGGGAGAAGTGAGTCGCGTCGGTCCCTTTTGTGATATCTTTATCGACCGCCCAGAGGACGGCGTCGTAGTAATACTCGCCGCTCACTACGTCGACGAAGGGATTCGCCGAAGCCGACGGCGCGGGCTTGCCCTCCGCGCGCCACAGGAACGTCACGACCTGCGCTCTCGTGCACCCGGAATCCGGAGAGAACTGCCCGGGGTCGGTGCCCGCGGTGATGCCGTACTCGACCGCCCAAAGGACGGCTTTATAGTAGTAATCGCTCTCGCTTACGTCTTTGAAGGGGTTTTCCTCCGCCAACGGCTCGGGACAGCCCACGGCGCGCCAGAGGAACGTCACGATCTGCCCTCTCGTGCAGGTCGCGTCGGGCGAGAAGTGAGTCTCGTCCGTTCCCTTCGTGATCTGCGGATCGTGGTTGACCGCCCAGAGGACGGGATCGTAATAGTATTCGCCCTCTTTTACGTCGACGAACGGGTTGGACGCCTGATTGTTCGACCCGGCAAAGACCTTCACCTCGCAGGTCTCCGAAGCTCCGCCGACGGCGGTGACCGTGACCGTTGCCTCGCCTTCGTCATTGGCTCTTATCGCAAAGTAATCCTCGCCCTGACCGACGAGCTGTACCACGGAAGGATCGGACGATTCAACGGTGAAGCCCGTCTTGTGCGGGGTGGCGGTCGGGAACAGCGTGACCGCGATGGTCTTGCTTTCGCCGACGTCGAGTAAACATTCAATACAGTCAAGCCCTACGCCGTAGGGGTCCATCGGGGCGCCGAGGATCTCTTCGGTTATGATGAAGCTCTCGGAATCTCTGCTTGTTATAAGCCCGCCGAGGTCGTATTCGACGGTTATGTGATACTCGGTCGAATCCGAATTCTCATCCGCGAGTTCGGGTATGTAAAAGCGGTAAAGCCCATTGTTGTAATCGGGGGTGAGGCGCGGAGCGTCCGGGACGGTCGTCCAATATTCGCCGTGGTCAAGCCAGGAAAGCGATACCCTTTTCACCTGATCGTGACGGCTCACGTCGAAATCGACGCAGGCGACGCCTTCGCCGTTGCCGTCGTGAACCACGGGGCCGTAGGTGAACCCGAGGTCGGAAACGTCTATCCATTCTACCTCGATTTCGTCGGAATAGACCCTCTTTCCCTCGAACTCGGCGACGGCGCGGAATTTGCCGGTCGCGGCGGAGGTCTTTTTGGGAACGTAATAATTATACCAGTTTTCGCCGAGCGTGTTCTGAAGCGTGTAGTACGAACCCTCCGCTTCGGTCCAGTAGGACTGTTCCTGCCCGAGACGGATCACGGTTATATATTCTTCAAGTCTTGCCGAATCGGGCGTTTTGTTGTAATGAACGAGGAAGCGCGTGTAGTCGTTCACCGGAAGCACTTCGTCGATAAGGCGCGTTTCGAGAATGTCCGGCCCGGGCTCGACCTTTACGTCGTGCGGCCACGCGATATCCTCGAGGTCCTTTGCGTTCGGGTCGATCAGCTTGCCGTCCATATACATTTTGGCGCCGGGGAAAAGGACCTCGCTCACCTTGACGTCCTTCATCTTCGGGTTGAGGTCGTACGCTCCCCGCAGCTTTCTCCAGAATGAAGTGCGCGTGGAGCAGAACTGAATGCCGCCGCGGAATTCACCGCCGTTTATCACCGGCATCGGGTCCAGTTTTCTCATCAATTTTTCATCATCGGCGTAAATGCTCATATTGTAATACGTATATACCGAATAGCAGGTGCCGTCGAACACGCCGCCGTTGATGCGCAGATAAGAGGCGCTGTAAGAGTCCACAAGTCCGAGGTCGGACATGAAGCGTCTGCCCATATCGTCCGCGACCCCGTTAAGATCCGTGGGGTAAATCGCATGGAATTTGCCGTTGTTGATAGTGGCTTTTACGCCGGAAAGCGCCACAGCTGAACGCGCGTAAGGCGCCCAGCCGCCCCAGCGCGGGATATTGTTCGAATCGAGCTGCGGCCCGGACTGCACGAGACAGAACTTTACGTTTTCAGAATCCAGGTAAAAGCGGCCGCCGTCAATAACGACGTTAACGCCCTGCGAGTAATAAGGTCCGTAAACGGGTTCGTCTCCCCATTGGGGCAGCTTTACGGGATAGCTCTGGATCACAAGCGCGGTGGTTGGGCCATCCACGTCGGTGGTCGCCGTAAGACCGACCTTACCTCCGCCGACGGAATCTACTATACGGAAATACTGATCCTTGACAAGTCCGTAATGCAGTATTACGTTCAGCCCTATCCAGGTATGGTTGTCGCCGTTTAGGTCCGCGAAGATATCGCATTCGATCTTATGACCGTTCAAATCAAAGACGGTGGTAGTAAAGAGCTCTATGTGCAGGCACGCGTGGGCGAATCGACTCACCCAAATGCTTTTCATATAAATATCATTCGTGAGCCTAATGAACATCGGCTGGTGGGAATTGTCTTTTCTCTGAATTTCCGTGATTTCTGCAAAATCGTCGTCGTCGTCGATCTCGTAATAGAGCCACCCCTCGGGAACTTCCACGTTCTCGGTCTTGAACCGGGAGGGATCGTCCGCCGCGCCCGCGGGGAGAGCCGCAAAGAGCGGCAGCGTGAGCGCAAGTACGAGCGTCAGGATCAGGATTCTCTTTTTCATATTCGGTTTCTCCTTTTTTATTTTTTCCGTTCCGCGATAAGGATACGGTTTGTCAGCGTCGGAATAATCCCGTATCTCTTTCGCCTTAATACAGTTATCCAATATGATTATATAATAAAAAGTCGAAACGCCGCATCAGCCGATCGGCTGATTTTTGCGCAAAAAAGGACCGGAGCGCCGGTCCGGTCCTTATTTTTTGTCCTTTATCACTATCCCAAGACCGCGCGCCTCGGAGACGAGCTCCGTGCGCGTCCTGAATCCCGTTTTTTCCATAAGGTGTCCGATATGCGATTTAACGGTCGCTATCGAGATCGAGAGCCGCCCGGCGATCTCCGCGTTCGTGTCGCCGGTGGTCAGCTCCTTCAGAACGTCGAGCTCGCGCTCGGTGAACTCGTGGTTCGTGGCGTTCCCTATCCGTATCAGCGGCGTTTCGTCGGGGTAGATCCGCTCCCCCGCCATCGTGCGCTCCATAACGTCGAGAAGGCTGTCCTTCTGCCCGTCCTTGTACCAGAACGAGTCGACGCCGATCTCCCTCGCCCGGGCGAGCCACGAATACTCGGGCATCGAGGTGACGACGATGATCTTTATCTCCGGGAACGCTTTCTTTATCTCCTCCGCCGCGTCAAGACCGCTCGTTCCGAGCTCGGTCATCACGTCCATCAGGATCAGGTCGATCCTGTTTGCCCGGCATACGGCGAGCGCCGCCCCCGCGCCGGAGATCGAAAGGAGGTGGTCAAAATGATCGCTTGAGTTTATATAGATTTCAAAAAGCTCCCGCGGGATATCCTGGTCCTCAACGACAAGAACGCTGTACGCCATAACCGTCCCCCCTTTTTCCTTTTCATTTTACGTCCGCCGTCCGCCCCGCGCATCAGCCGATCGGCTGATTTTTCGGGAAGAAGAGCGAGAGCGTGAACCGCTCGCCCGTCTCCGCGGTCAGAGTCGCTCCGCGCCTTTTCGCCGCGAGCGAGAGATTATGAAGGCCTCCCGTAAAGCGCGCTTCCCCGCGCGGCACGGTCCCGCCGTTCTCAAAACGGCAGACGATCCCCGATCCCGTCTTTTCAAAAGAGATCTCCAACTCGTCCGCGCCCGCGTGCTTGACGGCGTTGACGATCGCCTCCTGCGCGGCGGAGTAAAAGAGACTTCTCTCCCCTTCCGTCAGCCCGTCGGGCGGAGCGCCGCGCCAAACGAGGCGGACCTTCAGCGATCCGGCGAGCTTTTCGATGCGCTCCTTCGCCTGTCCCTTCGCCGTTTCCTCCGCCTCGCGGCAGAGGAGAAGAGCGTTCTTCTCCCACAGCGGGAAGATCCGATCGAGCCCGGCGGTATCGCCGCCGTCAGCCGCGACGGTCGACAGCATGAGCCGGTTCATCTCGTCGTGGATATTCGCCTTCGCGTCAAGGATCTCGCGGCGGCGCACCGTGTCGTCGATCCTGATATAATACTCCTTCAGTTCCCTGTTGAGCTCGGAAAGCTCCGCCCGGTCCTTCCGGAGCGCCTCGGTCTTCGCGTACTCGTCCGTGATATCGGATGCGATCATTTCGTAAAGCGGAGCGCCGTCAAACGAAAGCTCACGGCACGAAAAGCGCCAGACTCTGCCGAGCGCGGAGACAATCCCGCCGTCCGCCGCGCCGCGGAGACGGTTGCCGTCAAGGAGCTCTTCGCCCGTCAGGGCGGCGCACAGACGGTTCATATATACGTTCGAGAAAAGGACTCTTCCGTTTTCCCTGAAACAGCAGATCCCGCAGGGGATGCCGTCAAGATAGCGTTTGATCGTTCCGGGCGTTATGAACGTCCGGTCGTACCGTATATTTCGCGCAAGAAGCGCCGCCGACAAAAGCGCGAGGACGGCAAGAACGGCGAGCCAGACCACCCACGGGAGAGAGCCGAGCGACAGACTGACCTTCACGGCGTTCCCCGTTTTGTGAGAGAGCGACAGATCGAAGACCGTCTGCCACATGAAATAAGCGGGCAGGAACAGCGCGGCGGCAAGCGCGGCGAAGCGATACCGTTTTCTGACGGCGGCGAGCACGGAGCTTCCGATATTACAAAGGCACATAAGGAGCAGAGAGAGCGCGAAGCCCGACCGGACAAGAGGAGAGAGCGCGGCAAACGGACTCATACCGTCTCACCTCCCTCCGGGATGATGAAGCAGATATAGGTCACGCCGTCCTCGCGCTTGACGGACGGGACGACGCCGCATCCGCCGAGTCTCTTTGAGAGGACGACGGGGATCGGGGCGGAGGAATTCTCGAGAGTCATTTTGAACGTCAGACCGCCGCGTCCCGACAGGTTGACGAACGCCCCCTCAAGCGATTCCTGATCCGCCTCGACAAGCTCATAGAACGCTTCGAACACGGCGAGCGCAGCGTCCGCCGGGACGGAGCAGTCCGCGTCGTTCACAAGCTCTCCGGGGATGCCGTTGTAATTCAGATAGCGGAGGACCTCGGAAACGGAAAGCGCAAGCTCTCCCGCCTCGATCCGGTCGCTCTGACGCGAGAGGAGAGCCAGGTTTGCGAACCGTTTTATATACGCGCCGAGGAGCGTGATCCGACGGCGGTTTTTTTCCTTCAGAGCGGGGTCCGGCGACGCGAGCGCCTCCTTCGCAAGGCGGGAGATCGCAAACGACTGCCTCTGCGTGCGCTTTGCGATCTCGTCGTACGTCAGCGTCCGCTGTTTTATCACCGCCCGCTTCTCTTTCAGCTCGCCGTTCAGACGGATCAGCTCGGATTCCTCTTCGAGCGCCCTCTTCGCCTCCGTCAGCTCGCCGTTAAGCCGGTCGAGCTCCGTCATATCGTACTGCCAGAAGCCGAAGCCGCCGGGGATCTCCATCTTGTTGAGGACCGTGTGAGCGTCGATATACGTTCCGCTCGGAGCGGCGAACTGCGCGGGAGTCAGAGGCGACGCCGAACGCGCCGCATAGACGACGGCGCCGTTTTTATCGGTGATCTGCGCGGCGATCGGAAAGAGACCGAACAGCCTGCCGTAATTCGTGTTCGTCGGGATCAGCCCGAGCCCCATACAGCATTCAAGGATGATCGCCGCAGTGAAGACAAGCGTTTCGGGAAACTCGAAGGCCGGAGCGCCGGCGATCCTCGGAACGCGCCCCGTGAAAAGAAGGACGTTCATAACGATACCGACGGCGGACGGGATCAGCATGATCCACGCTTTCTTTTTCGCGCTGACGATCCGGCATTTTATGACGAGAATGACGATCGCGGAAAAATAAAGGGCGTACTGCCACACGGTCGCGGCGTAAAAAAGCCAGCCGCGGGAATAATCTCCGTCCCAGTTCTCAAAGCCCGGATTGAAGCGGAACGCCTGACTGTGAAGGTCGTTCGTCAGGATAAGGGAGATCAGAAGGACGGTCACGGCGAGCGCCGCGCAGAGCACCGGGAGGACCGGCCTCCTCTTCTTCGACGGGACGAGAAGCGAAATGTTGAAAAGAAACAGAGGAAGGAGGAGCGACGGCGCGTAGTAGAGATACCACGTGTGGCGGGCGAGGACGCCGACCTCGGAGACGGCGCTGTATTTGATCCCGCGAAGAAGGATGAGGAGAAGACCCATCCACGAGAGCGCCTTCATCATCGAAGAAAGGGCGCCCGTCGGCGATACGCGGTGGTAGTAGTAAAGAACGAGTCCCACCGACAGGACGAGAAGATAGATCGTCGAGAAATTCCGGACGGGAAAGACGTCCGGCAGGATACTCGCGCACGGGATAATGTTTATCGCGAACAAAAGATAGTAAACGCCCATCCTTCGGAGCGTCGTTTTCACCTCGTTCACCCCGATCCCTCCTCTCGTTGTTTCTCAATTTATGATACCACATCGCGCGAAAAAATGGAACTATGGATTTTTTCTCTCCGACATGATATAATCATAGGGTAACAGGAGCTATCCGAACCCGGTTTTGACGGGCTGATTTTCGCTCCTGCTTCGTTATACCCCTCGCAGGTAGGAAGCGCTACCTGCTTCGGGGTCTGCCTTGCCGGAACAAAAATCTGCTCCGGCAAAACTCTTCGACCCGAAACGGATGATTTTACGAGCAGATTTTCGCGCCGAGGACGCCGCCTTGCTATCGCAAGGCAAGGACGAGAAACGAAAAGATGCCGTAAAGGCGCCGCTTCGGGCGGGTTCGGGTAAC
>JAFSWB010000071.1 GCA_017444735.1 Clostridia bacterium
AGAGAACAGCTCGCGACGATGCTGTTCCGCTTCTCGTCGTCCGCTCCCGTGTCCGTTCCCGAAAGAGCGGACCTGACGCCGTTTTCGGACGACGAAAAAGTCAGCGATTGGGCGAACGAGCCGCTCGAATGGGCGGTCGAGGCGGGCCTTATCAAAGGCACGGACGGAAACCGCCTCGCGCCGGAGGGCGACGCGACCCGCGAGCAGTTCGCCGCGATAATCGAGAGATACGACGGATCGTTCAAACTCGCGTACAACAAGCCGGCGCTCTTCTCTCACTACACCGAAAAGGAATACCCGCTCGTCGACGACGCCGATTTCTACGTCAGCGTGAACGGCGACGACTCGGCGGACGGCTCCTTCGATCATCCGTTCAGAACGTGGGAGCGCGCCCGCGACGCGGTGCGGACGCTCGACAAGACGGGGCGGGACGGTATCACCGTCGCTTTCTTCGCGGGCGAGTACGGAGAACTCTCCCTTACGCTTACCGCTGAGGATTCAGGCACGGAGGATTGCCCCGTCACGTACTGCGCTTACGGGGACGGAGACGTCGTTTTCCGCAACGGGACGGTGATAAAAGAAGACGCATTTCTCCCCCTGACGGCGGCTGAAAAAGAGAAATTCCCGGAAAACGCGCGCGAGGACGTTTACCGCGTGCCCCTTTCGGGAAAAGTCGATTCGTTCACATCGAGAACCGAGCTGATCGGCGGGGACGGATTCTGCTGGGAAGCGAGATTCCCGAACAAGTACCCCGACGGGACCGACAGAGTATATACCGATATGACCACGACGGTCGACGAGAGAGCGAGCATCCGCATTATCGGTCCTCTCGGGGCGACCGTAGCCAAGTTCGGTACTTACGACGGGCTCAAAGTGACCGGGTATCTGCGGACCGGCTGGTTCCAGGACACGTTCCCGGTCAAATCTTACGATAAGGAAACGCGCGTCCTGACGTTTGATTTTGAAAACTACGATTTCGACGGCGTTTACTCGCTCGACGATTACGTCCTCGCCTACGAGGGACGGATGGAGGACACCGTGTTCTTCAGCGGCCTTGCCGAATTCCTCGACGAGCCGGGCGAATACTGGTTCGATGCGTCGACGAAGGATCTGTACGTCTACAAGCCGAACGGAGATTACTCGATTCCGCTCGGAGACGGTTTTCTCACCGCGGAGAAGGGCGCGGATTTCATCACCCTCAAGGGACTGTCGTTCATCGGCACGCAGGGGAACGCCGTCACCGTGAACGGCGATAACTTCACGGTTGAAAGATGTCGTATCGGCGACGTTTGCGGACAGTGCGCGATCGACTGCGGGAAGATCTTTGATTTTACGCTTCTCGACAGCGAGCTCTTCCACTTCTCGCGGTGCGGCGTCGCGCTTAACTCGGGCGGCGATTACAGGACGCTCGACCCGTCGGGCCACGTGATCGAAAACAATCTGTTTTACGATTTCGGTCTTCCCCTTTATTTTGAGGGCGCGGACGCGATCGCCCTGAATCACAACGTGGGAACGCAGATACGCCGCAACGAGTTCAGAAAAGGGGCGCACGGAGCGGTGCGGATCGACTTCTCGATCGACACGGTTATCGAGTATAACGTTTTCGACGGACTGATGAAGAACACGCAGGACTTCGGCGCCGTTTACAGCTATATGAGCAATTCGTTCAGGGACAACGTCATCAGGTACAACCTGTTCGAGAACATACGCTCCGCCGGCGCACAGCACGGCGTGTACCTCGACGGAGCGGACGGGTTCATCATCTACGGAAATCTGTTCTACAATTCGGGAAGCTTCGCCGTGACGTTCAACGGCGGACGCGACAACGACGTTCACGACAACGCCATCATCGCGACGGACAAAGAAGACAGGAACGCGTATATGTACACCGGTCATCGCTACGATTACGCGACGTCGGACGATCCCGGAGACAATATCAAAGATGAATATGAGTCTCTTCTCGCCTACTACGCCGACATGCCGGGCGAGGGCGAGCCGGGATACGAGATCTGGAGGGAGAGATGGCCGATCCTCTACGAACTGGATTACGACAAATCGTCCGCGGGTCGGTATAACAGCCTTTTTTCGCCTGTCAACGCTTTCACCGGAAACAAGATCATCGGCGCGAAAATTCCGGAAAACAGGTATTACGAAATGTTCGCCGTGAAGGACGGAACGGAAACGTTCACGACAGACGAAAACCCGCTCTTCGTCAACCCGACGCTCGGCGATTACAGATTGCGCGACGGCGTTGATTTCCCGGATATCCATTTTGAAGAAATCGGAAGGTATTGAACATGAAAAAAACGTTTGCCGCACTTTTCGCGCTCCTTATGGTTTTATCGTGCGTCACGGTCGCGGCGGCGGTGAAAACGGGCTTTTCCGACGTCGCGGAGGACCGCTGGAGCGCGGCGTCGATAAAATACGCCGTCGATAACGGCTATATGAAGGGCGTCGGGGGCGACCTGTTCGACCCCGAGGGGTCGCTGACCCGCGCGATGGTAGCGACCGTCCTCTGGCGGCGCGAGGGCGAGCCGAAACCGACCGC
>JAFSWB010000072.1 GCA_017444735.1 Clostridia bacterium
CGTCGGACTCGGCGAGGGGCTGACGTTCAGGGACACGCCGAAGACGGAGTGGTACGCCGACTACGTCGGCTGGGCGCTGCGCGAGGGGATCGTCGCCGGATATCCCGACAACACTTTCAAGCCGGACGCCCCGGTCACGCGCTCCGAGCTCGCCGTCGTTCTCGCGCGTTTCTTCAATTACCGTGAGATATTTCTCGCCGAAGCGCCGCTGATCGCGTCGTTCGCCGACGCCGGAAAGATCGAGGACTGGGCGGTGGGCGCGGTCGAGAAGATCCGCCTCTGCGGGATAATCTCGGGCGACCCGGCGGGCAATTTCAATCCGGCGTCCTCCGCGACTCGCGCGGAGATCGCGACGATGATAACGAGATATCTCGACGCGGGACGGATAAGCAAAGTCGAATATCTGATGAACCACTATACGGATTATCTGCCGCAGTCCGGGCGGTTCGTGACTTTCGATTTTTCGTACGTGGGCACGATAAAAGCCGAAGGATTCGCAAAGCGGATGTTCCCGTATTTCGGCATATCCGAGGACGACTATGAGATCGTCGTCGAAGCCGAAGAGATCTCTGGTCTTCGCGACAGATGGGCGATGATCACTTTCGGCGACTCGATCGTCACGACCGTCATGCTGGCGCTCCGCGACAAGGCGACGGGCGAGACGTCGCAGGGTAAGAGTATTCTGTTCAAGCTCACGAAGGTCGAGGAGGACATATATATCGATCCCGACGATTTCGATCCGGGTATCGACGGCGAGATCTATTCGGCTATGACGGAAACCGCGCTCGCGTATACCGGCAACACCGCGCGCCTTTACCGCGCGCTTGAAAAGGGAAGAACGACGGGCGATCTGACCGTCGCGTTCATCGGCGGATCGATAACCGCGGGGTCGTCCGCCATTTACGGGGGAGGTTACGCGGATATCGCCGCGAACTGGCTCCGACGTCATATTACGGAGAATACGAAGTACGTAAACGCGGGTATCGGCGGCACCGAGTCTTCATTCGGTATGGCGAGATTCGAGAGGGACGTCCTCTCGAAGAGCCCCGATATCATTTTCATCGAATACGCCGTGAACGACTACCCCGGGAGGACTTGGCTTCCCGAGACGTTCGAGTCGATGGTCCGCACCGCGCTGACCGCGGAGGGAGATCCCGCAGTCGTGATCGTCCTCTGCCGGGGCGGCGAGGATAATATCGATCAGATGACCGCCGTCGCGAAACTGTACGGGATACCGGTCGTCAACGAGTCCGGTGCGATAGGGTACGGCGTCGGCAAGGGCGCCTTCACGGAAGAGGAATTCCGCCCCGACGGGATCCACCCGGAGGACTGGGGCCATCAGGTGATGTCCGACATGATCGAGGAGCTCTTCCGCCGGACGCTCGCCGAATGGGATTCCGTCGAAGCGGCGGAAGCGGAGATCGTGACCGATATCCCCGATCCGATCTCTCCCGCCCGGTTTGAAAATCTCAGGCTGGTCGAAGCGGAGGACCTCGATATCGTCTCGATGGGATCGTTCCGCTTCACGGGCGAAGATCACGGAAACGGATTCGCGCGGGGGGCGACGTCGACGCCCGCCGACGGCAGGGAGCCGATCGTTTTCACCGTGACGGCGAAGACCGTTCTGCTCGTTCTGGACGCGGGGACGGAGGTTATGATATCGGTCGACGGAGGCGAGCCGTTCCACTCGGGTTCGGTGTCGTTTATGCAGGACTGCCGGGCGACCGTGCTCTCCGACGCGACGGGGACGCACACGATCTCGATAACGCCTCAGGACGGCAGCACGGCGACGCTTCTTGCGGCAGCGTACAATTAACATCAAAAACGGGGGGGGGGCGCTTCGGCGCCCCCCTTCTTTACAAAAGACATGATTTGAGTGTATAATAAGGTAAATCATTATCCCACCGGAGGCACATAATGAAAAGATCGATAGTTTCCGTTGTCGTCGTACTCTCCCTTCTGATCGCCGCGTTCGCCTCTTTCCCGCAAACCGCGTCCGCGGACGGGCTTCCGTTTAAGGACGTAAAAGCAGGCGACTGGTTCTTCGAGCCCGTCGCGAGAGTCTACGGGGAGGGCATCATCATAGGTGTTACGCCGAAGACTTTCGAGCCGGAGTCGAAGATGACGCGCGCACAGCTCGTGACGATAATCTGCCGTCTGTCAGGCGACGTGTACGTCGGACTCGGCGAGGGGCTGACGTTCAGGGACACGCCGAAGACGGAGTGGTACGCCGACTACGTCGGCTGGGCGCTGCGCGAG
>JAFSWB010000073.1 GCA_017444735.1 Clostridia bacterium
CTCGCGCAGCGCCCAGCCGACGTAGTCGGCGTACCACTCCGTCTTCGGCGTGTCCCTGAACGTCAGCCCCTCGCCGAGTCCGACGTACACGTCGCCTGACAGACGGCAGATTATCGTCACGAGCTGTGCGCGCGTCATCTTAGACTCCGGCTCGAACGTCTTCGACGTCACCCCGATGATGATCCCCTCTTTGTAGACCCGTGCGACGGGCGCGTAGAACCAGTCGCCCGCTTTTACGTCCTTAAAAGGAAGCCCGTCCGCGGACGCCGGAAGCGCGGCCGTGAGTGAAAAGACGAACGACAGAGCGAGAAGGACGGAAATGACCGTCTTCCCCGTTCTGCCGCCTGATTTTACCGTATTATTCATTATTATCTCCCCTGTCCGCCTTTTTTGCGGCGAAGGCGAACCAACCGTTTTCTCTTTCCGCGTCCGAGGTGCGGAATCCGTTCTTTTCGATCACGGAGACGACCTCGTCCGCCCTCTCGTCGATGATGCCCGAGAAGATCGCGACGCCTCCGGGGGCGAGATACCGTCCGAGATCGGGAGCGAGACGGATTATGACGTCAGCGACGATATTGACCGCCGCCACGTCGTACCCGCCCGGGATCGGCGCGACGTCGCGCACGAGGTCGGAAACCTCGCACCGCACGTTGTCCGTTCCGTTCAGCTTTACGTTCCCGCGCGCCACGCGGATCGCCTCGGGGTCGATATCGCAGGCGAAGCACTTTTTCGCGCCGAGCTTTGACGCCGTGATCGCGAGGATGCCGGAGCCGCAGCCGACGTCGATCATCGAGCAGCCGGGTCTCACGTACCGTTCAAGGAGCGCGGCGCACAGACGCGTCGTCTCGTGCGTCCCCGTCCCGAACGCCATACCGGGATCCATAAGGACGACGACGTCGTCCTTTCCCGGCTTGAATTCCTCCCATGACGGGACGATCACGATATGCTCCCCCGTCCTGATCGGATGGTAATACTTCTTCCACGAGTTCGCCCAGTCGTCCTCGTCAAGCGTCTCGACGGTGACCTCCGCGGGAACTCCGAGCGAGGAAAGGCGCGCCGCGAGCGAGCTCTTCGTCTCCGCCGTGAATTTCTCCTCCGGGAGAAAGACGGAAACGGTAACGACCGTGCGGTCGGCGTTGAGGATGCTCTCGTCGATCAGATCGCCGTAAACGCCGTCGAGGAGCTCGTCTATATCGGAGTAGTCCTCGACCATGATCCCGTTGTCGATCATCTCCATAACGGCGCTCACCGTGTCGAGATATTCCCTTTTACACGTTGTTTTCAGCCTTATCCACTTATTTGAGCTCAATTTCATTTATTCCTTCTGAAGAATTTCGTCCGCTTCGTATAGTTGCTCTCGCCGCACGCGTCGGCAAATTTCGAGAGCAGCTCCTTCTGCGCCGAGGTGAGGTTCTTCGGGACCTCGACGTTGACCGTTACGTAAAGATTTCCGCGTCCCTTCGAGTTGACGTACTTGACGCCCTTCCCGCGGAGGGTGAACCGCGTTCCGGTCTGCGTACACTCGGGGATCGTGAATTTCTCCTTGCCCTCGAGCGTCGGGATCTCGATCTCGGCGCCGAGAGTCGCCTCGGCGAACGTGATCGGCACGTCGCAGAAGATATCGTACCCCTCGCGCTCGAATATCGGGTGAGGACGGACGTTCACGATAATGTTGAGATTGCCCGGTCCACCGCCGTTCTGACCCTCGGACCCCTGCCCGCGGAGGGCGATCGTCTGTCCGTCGTCGATGCCGGCGGGTATGTTGACGTCGAGCTTTTTCGGTATCCTGACGAGCCCGTTCCCGCGGCACGCCGGGCAGGGCTTTTCGATGATCTTGCCGGTCCCGCGGCACGTGTCGCACGTCTTCGTCGACTGGATCATACCGAAGGGGGACCGCGTCTGCGTCCTCACCGATCCGCTTCCGCGGCAGTTCGGACACGTTTTGGGCTCGGTGCCTTTCTCGGCGCCGGTCCCGCCGCACTCGGAACACTTTCCTATCTTGTTGAAGCTGACTTCCTTCTTGACGCCGAAAACCGCTTCCTCAAACGACAGATAAACGCGTACGTTGACGTCGTCGCCCCTTCTCGGACCGTTTCTTCTCCCGGACGAGCCGCCGCCGAAGAAGCTCGAAAAAAGGTCGCTGATATCAAAATCGAATCCGCCGAATCCGCCGAATCCGCCGCCAGCGCCGGCGCCGGGATCGAACGCGGCGTGACCGTACTGGTCATATTTCGCCCTCTTGTCGGGGTCGGAAATGACCTCGTACGCCTCGTTGACCTCTTTGAACTTCTGTTCCGCCTCTTTGTCGCCGGGGTTCATATCGGGATGGTACTGCTTGGCGAGCTTGCGGTACGCCTTTTTTATCTCGTCGTCCGACGCTCCCTTTGAAACTCCGAGTACCTCGTAATAATCTCGTTTGTCAGCCATCTTTGAAAATGTGTCCTTTCAGATGTGCGATAACTTCCGAAGGAGAGACCGCGGACGCGGCCTCTCCTTCTCTTCCGCTTACTTATTTATCGCTCTTGTCCTCAAAATCGCTTGAATAGAACGTGCCGTCGCCGCTCTGTCCGGCGCCGGGGTCGGCGCTTCCCTGTCCCGCGTTCTGACCAGGCTGGGCTCCGCTCTGCGCGTAGAGCTTTTCGGCGAGCGGATAGAACGATTTCTCAAGCGCCTCGGTATCCGCCTTGATCGCGTCGACGTTGTCGCCCTTCATCGTCTCTTTCAGCTTGTCGATCGCTTCGCGGATCGGCTTCTTTTCGTCCTCGGTGACTTTGTCGCCGAGATCGGAGAGCGATTTCTCACACTGGTAGACGGTCGATTCCGCTCTGTTCTTCACCTCGACCTTTTCCTTCGCCTTCTTGTCGTCCTCGGCGAATCTCTCCGCCTCGCGGACCGCTTTGTCGATGTCTTCCTTGCTCATATTGGTCGAGGAAGTGATCGTGATATGCTGTTCCTTGCCGGTCCCCTTGTCCTGAGCCGTGACGTTGACGATGCCGTTGGCGTCGATGTCGAACGTGA